>JAEZQN010000115.1 GCA_023441145.1 Bacillota bacterium | reverse complement strand
AAAGACTGGTGTTTGACACACCAATCTTTTGTAAGCTAAGATGCAACCTCTTAGCAGATATATATTTAACTGCTTAAAAACTGTTAATTGTAATGGAGAGGGTTGCGTTTCATTTTACAATTAACCTTACATAATGATAGAATTGATAGAATTGATAGAATTGTATACTGGGTGTATTTTACATTTATAAAATGAATTCCTGATGATGAAACTATCATATCTATTACACCCACAAATCAATTTATTATCAATCTCTTTCGAGGGGCTATATAAAACTATCATTACAAACATTAACTATTGATATCTTAATATCTAGTAAACTTATACACTCACTTAAATTTAAGCAATTATTTATGGTTTAAATTATATAAAATATTTATTATTGAAATAACAATATTTTGAGAAAGAAAGCCAGTTGATATTAATTATCAATTGGTTTTTTTAGTTGTTTCAGAGGAAAAAATCATGTAAACTGAGTAAGCTAACAAAAGTTAGCTTAAACTAACCACTACAGTGAGGTGCCTTATGAAAAAAATGATGAATAGTCTTTTGGTTGTTTTAGGATTTATTTCAATAGGATTAGGGGGGATAGGAATATGCCTTCCCATTTTACCGACAACCCCATTTTTACTTTTAGGAGCTACGCTATTCGCCAAAGGCTCCACTAGATTTCATAAATGGTTTGTTGCTACTAAGCTTTATAATAAATATATTACTAAGGCTGTGCATAGCAAGGAAATGACAAGAAAAGAGAAGGTTTCCACCCTTTGTTTCATTAGTTGTTTGATGTTAATTGGCTATGTGATATCTCCTATATGGCACGCTAAGGTTGTAATCCTTGCAGTAGTAATTGGACATTTCTATTACTTTTTATTCCGTGTAAAAACAGTGGCAGAGTTGCCAAAAAGGAAAAGTGAAATGGAAAGTCTGTAGATATAATTAGAGAGGAACTATAACATGTTTCATAAACGTTTATTAAAAGAATTTGATGATAATAAGAAAATGATTACAGGGATGGTTGTCACCCAGTGGATCGCCCTTCTTGCTAATGTTGTTTTGGTTGCCCAGATAGCAGGTTTTATTGCTGCAATGTTTCTAAGTCAGGAGTTATCTGCGGTAGGACAGAGGTTGATAATTACTTTACTTGTGGTGATTACCATCCGCTCCATTACTACCTATATTAACAACAAATTGTCTTTTAAGGCCTCAAAGCAGGTGAAAGAGAGACTGCGTACTAAGGTATATAAAAAGTTAATGAGTCTGGGAAGCTCTTATCGCGATACATTTAAGACCTCTGAAATGGTACAACTTTCTACGGAAGGTGTAGAGCAGTTAGAAATTTATTTTGGTCGCTATGTACCTCAGTTTTTCTATAGCTTATTGGCACCGATTACGTTATTTGTGTTTGTTGGTACCATGAGTCTTAAAGTAGCTATCGTATTATTGGTGTGTGTCCCCCTCATACCAGTATCTATTGTTGCAGTACAGAAATTTGCTAAGAAGATGCTAGCGAAGTACTGGGGAACCTATACGGAAATGGGAGATTCCTTTTTGGAATGTCTACAAGGACTAACCACCTTAAAAATCTACCAAGCAGATGAACGTTATGCAAAGAAGATGGATGAGGAAGCTGAAAAGTTTCGTAAGGTTACTATGCGCGTACTCATCATGCAATTAAACTCTATCAGTATTATGGATATTGTTGCCTATGGTGGAGCTGCCGTAGGTATTATATTAGGTATTTTAGAATATAGAAGTCAAGCTATAAGTTTAGCAGAATGCTTTTTTATTATAATGATTTCTGCTGAATTCTTCCTTCCACTTCGTTTATTAGGCTCCTTCTTCCACATTGCAATGAATGGTAATGCAGCAGCAGATAAGATATTTAAGATTTTAGATTTAGAAGAAAAGAAACAAGGTTCTATAAATGAGGTTAAGGATAGTACCATCTCCTTTCATAAGGTATCCTTTGGTTACGAAGAAGATAGATTGGTGCTAGAGAATATTAGTTTTAAAGCTAAACAAGGCCTTACGGCAGTGGTGGGAGAGTCAGGTTGTGGTAAGTCTACGCTAATCTCTCTCATTATGGGAGAAAATGCCCCCCTTAGTGGCGAAGTCCTTATAGGAGAAGCAAAGATACAAGACATTTTTAAGGCTACACTTCATAAGAAGGTAACAAAAGTTTCCCATGACAGTTATTTGTTCGCTGGAACAGTAAGGGACAACCTTCTTATGGGAAATGAGAAAGCTACGGATGAGGAGATGAAGCAGGCACTTGACCAAGTAAGCCTGTTAGAATTCATTATGGATCAGGGTGGACTTGATTATGAACTACAGGAAAAGGCAGCCAACCTATCGGGTGGACAAAAGCAGAGACTTGCCCTAGCAAGAGCACTACTACATGATAGTGATATTTACCTCTTTGATGAAGCAACTTCCAACGTGGATGTGGAGAGTGAAGACGCAATTATGGCAGTAGTAAACTCATTAGCTAGAGAAAAAACGGTATTAATCATATCTCATCGACTGGCCAATGTAGTAAATGCAAATCAGATCTATGTAATGAAAGGTGGAAGTATCGTAGAATACGGACATCACAGTAATTTATTAGACAACAAAGCACATTATAGAAATCTGTATCAAAGCCAGATGGAGTTAGAGCGTTACGGAAAGGAATCTTTGGCTTATGAATAAAGTAAATGGTAATAGAAGTGGTCTTAAGGTTATGCTAGGTTTGCTTGGTATGATTAAGCCACTACTTGGATATATGTTAGGAGCAATTTCAATGGGTACCCTTGGGCACTTAGTAGCAATTTTTATAACAGTACTTGGGGGAGTCGGGCTTGGAGTCGTCTTTGGATTTTTCCCTTCTGTAAGCCTAACCCTCATTTTTGTACTAGTCTTAATATTTGCGGTACTACGTGGTATTTTAAGATATACCGAGCAGGCAAGTAATCATTATATTGCCTTTAAACTTCTTGCACGAATCAGACATCAAGTCTTTGCTTGCTTAAGAAAGTTAGCACCTGCTAAACTAGATGGAAGCGAAAAAGGAAATCTGATTTCTATTATCACAAGTGATATTGAACTTCTAGAAGTATTTTATGCCCATACTATTTCACCAATTGCCATCGCATTTTTAACCTCAGTCATAATGACTGTATTTATGGCAACCTTTCACTTAACAATGGGACTGATTGCAATGTTCTTTTACCTTGTGGTAGGGGTAGTGATTCCTGTCATAAACAGTCGTGCCGGACAAAAACATGGTAGGGAGTATCGTAGCCTCTATGGTAACTTAAATACAGTGGTATTGGATAATCTTTATGGCCTTGATGAGATTCTTCAATATAATCAGATGCAAAACCGTCATGAAAAAATGGATTCCTATACAGAGCAACTAGAGAATTATAATGAAACTCTTAAAAAACAAGAAGCCTGGCAGAGAATCTCTACGGATAATGTAATTCTGATTGCTGGTGTCGTTCAGGTAATTGCATCAGGAATGCTTGTAAGTAATGGAATGTTAAATCCAGGCCAGGCGCTTATCTGTGTTATAGCTCTTATGAGCTCCTTTGGGCCAACTGCAGCCCTTTCTGCACTTTCTAATAACCTGAATCAAACCTTAGCAAGTGGGAATCGTGTGTTAGATTTATTAAAGGAAGAGCCTTTAGTGACGGATATTACGGAAAGAAATAGCATATCAGCAGGAAATATTACTGTGAACAATGTTACATTTTCCTATGAGAATGGAGAGAAGGAAGTCTTAAAAGATTATTCCATTACCTTTAGGGAGAACACCATTCACGGTATCCTTGGAAAAAGTGGTTGTGGAAAATCTACGCTGTTAAAGCTTTTAATGCGATTTTATGAAAGTGAACAAGGACAGCTTATGTATGGCCGACATACAATCGATGAGATCAATACCACTTCCTTAAGAGAGCATATTGCCTACGTTACACAGGAAACCTTCTTGTTCCAAGATACCATAGCCAATAATATAAAGATTGCGAAAGAGGATGCAACCCTTGAGGAAGTCATGGAAGCTGCAAAAAAAGCTTCTATTCACGAATTTATAGAGTCTCTACCAAATAAATACGAAACCAAGTTAAGTGAGCTTGGTGATAGCGTATCTGGTGGAGAGAGACAAAGAATTGGCTTAGCGAGAGCTTTTCTTCATGGAGCTAGAGTAATATTATTAGATGAACCAACTAGTAATATTGACAGCCTCAATGAGGCCATCATTCTTAAGAGCTTACATGAGACAAAACAGGATAAGACAATCATTTTGGTGTCCCATAGACGTTCCACAATGGCAATTGCGGATGAGGTTACCAACATGATGGAGAAGGAGACTGCCTAAGGGTGGTCTTCTTTGCTTATTTTTAGCTCACCCATGACGATATCATTAATTTATTTAGTGTTTTACTAAATATCATTAATATATGTAAGCTGTTGTCATTGACATTAGCGGTTTAAAGTGGTAAAATCGTAAATCAATATAGGATAGGAGGATGATACAATGAAAACGAAGAAAATAAAGAAAATATTAGCATTACTTATGAGTACTGTTTTAGTACTATCCATAACAGCTTGTGGTAGTTCAAAAAGTACTACAACAAACAATGATTCTAAGGAGTCAGGTGATACATATACAATTGGAATTGCTCAGTTAGTGCAGCATGAAGCATTAGATGCAGCAACAAAAGGATTTAAGGATGCACTGACAGAAAAGTTAGGTGACAAGGTCAAATTTGATGAGCAGAATGCGCAAGGAGATCCAGCAACTTGTGCGACTATAGTAAATGGGTTTGTATCTTCTAATGTGGATTTGATTTTAGCAAATGCAACTGCACCTTTACAGGCAGCAGCGGCAGGAACAGATACTATCCCGATTTTAGGAACTTCTGTTACAGACTATGCAACCGCCTTAGATATTGATGATTGGAAGGGTACTACTGGAATGAATATCTCCGGCACCTCTGATCTTGCTCCATTAAAAGACCAGGCTGCTTTATTAAATGAGTTATTCCCTGATGCAAAAAAAGTTGGTATGTTATATTGTTCTGCAGAAGCCAATTCTCAGTACCAGGTAGATGAGATGACTGAGCTTCTTAAACCATATGGCTACGAAGTTGAAAACTATTCCTTCGTGGATTCTAATGATATTGCTTCTGTTGTCACCAATGCGGTTAGTAGTTGTGATGTTCTTTATGTACCTACTGATAATACAGCAGCTTCTAATACAGAGATTATCAATAATATCTGTAAGCCTGCGGGTGTTCCAGTTATTGCAGGAGAGGAAGGTATATGTAAGGGCTGTGGTGTTGCCACACTTTCCATTAGTTATTATGACTTAGGATACTCCACAGGACAGATGGCTTATGAAGTATTAGTAAATGGTAAAGACGTATCTACTATGGAAGTACAATTTGCACCAAAAGTGACTAAAAAATACAATAAGACAAACTGCGAAGCACTCAACATTACAGTGCCTGATGGTTTCGAAGCTATCGCAGAGTAATGTAAAGATTTTGGAGGAAGATTATGGATGTAATGGCGTTGGTTTATTCGATGCCTGGAGCGATTGCTCAAGGCCTGATCTGGGGGATTATGGCAATAGGGGTATATATTACATATAAGGTGTTAGATGTTGCAGATCTTACTGTAGATGGTACCATGTGTACAGGTGGAGCAGTATGTGCTGTGATGATTGCAAATGGGTTCAATATTTGGGTAAGCTTATTAGTAGCTTTTTTGGCTGGTATGCTGGCTGGTCTCTTAACTGGCATTTTCCATACATTTATGGGAATTCCCGCCATCTTAGCCGGAATCCTAACACAGTATGCTCTATATTCCATAAACCTAAAGATTATGGGAAAAGCAAACCACCCTATTAGTTCTAACAAGTATGACTTAATAGTGTCTTTACGAGATGTGAGGGAACTTTCTTTTAAAAATCCTATTGTGGTAGCATCGATTTTTGTTCTTGCTTTAATTGCTATACTCTACTGGTTTTTTGGGACAGAGAGAGGTTGTTCGATTCGTGCCACTGGTGGGAATCCTAACATGAGTCGTGCCCAAGGTATTAATACCTCTAATAATAAAATCATTGGACTTATGATTTCTAATGGAATTGTTGCCTTATCCAGTGGACTATTAGCTCAGTACCAAGGTTTTTCTGATCTCAATATGGGCCGCGGTGCCATTGTTCTTGGCTTAGCGGCAGTGGTGATTGGAAATGTGATTTTTAGTAGAATCTTTCATTGTTTTGCATTAAAACTATTGGCTGTAGCTATTGGTTCCGTTATTTATCAAGTGATATATGCATTTGTTGTATGGTTAGGGGTAGATAAGGATTTACTAAAACTGTTAGCAGCAATAATTGTTGCAATTTTCTTAGCCGTACCATACTGGAAGAAAAAGTACTTTACCAACTCAGTGATAAAGGAGGTAGAGTAAGATGCTTAAAGTAAATAATATTTATAAAACCTTTAATCCAGGTACAATCAATCAGAAAGTAGCATTAAATAATCTATCTTTGGAATTAAAGGAAGGTGACTTTGTTACTGTTATTGGTGGTAATGGAGCTGGTAAGTCCACACTGTTAAATGCTCTTGCTGGGACTTGGCAAGTAGATTATGGACAGATTCTTATAGATGACATAGATGCAACTAAGATGCCAGAACACAAGAGAGCTAGCTTTTTAGGCCGCGTCTTTCAAGATCCTATGATGGGAACTGTAGCTTCCATGCAGATTGATGAAAACATGGCATTAGCCTATAGAAGAGGTAAATTCAGAGGACTTCGTACAGGAATTACAGCAGCAGAAAAGAAAGAGTTTGAAACTCTGCTTGCGGGGTTAGAATTAGGACTTGAGTATAGAATGTCTTCAAAGGTTGGTTTGTTATCTGGTGGACAACGTCAGGCTTTGACTTTACTTATGGCTACTATGAAGAAGCCTAAACTGTTACTTTTAGATGAACATACAGCAGCGCTAGATCCTAAAACAGCACAAAAAGTATTGGCTACTACCAATAAAATTATAACTGAGAATAATCTTACTACTCTTATGATTACTCATAATATGAAGGATGCCATTAAAAATGGAAATCGTCTAATTATGATGAATGAGGGTAGAATTATTCTAGATATAGCTGGCGAAGAAAAGAAGAACTTGACAGTAGCAGACCTACTTCAAAAATTCTCTGAGTTAAGTGAAGATGGCGTTGTAAGTGATAAAGCGTTGTTATCTTAACCTAAAAGATATCATAGATAAGATTAGCTTATAGTTGATATAAGGTAAAATTAATGATATACTTTAGATGGAAATCTAGTGATATACAGATAAATACTAGGATTTTACAACTTTAATTCGATTATGGAGGTGTGACATGAAATTATCTAATATTAAAAATCCAGCAGATCTTATGAAAGTAATTGATGGTTGCGTAGGAAAAGTTGAATTAGTGACAGATGAAGGCGACCGCTTAAATCTAAAATCTAAGCTTTGCCAATATGTATCCTTAGCCACTATTTTTGCTGCTTCTGCACAGATTCCTGAGATTGAGATTGTAGCATATGATCCAGAGGATACAAAGAAAATTTTAGAGTATATGATGAGTGCATAACAACGAATAAAGATAATACATAAAGGCTTTCTATGTCAAATCATAGAAAGCCTTTTTATATATTACAAAGAATCTAACCAACCCTTTACAACCCCTGTAAATATCTCAGGCTGCTCAATCTGTACGCCATGTCCACCATAAGCTATGGCTATATATGTTCCATTACAATATTGTTTTTGTAACTCAAATTGGTCTATATAACCTACTTCCGTATCTTGCTTTCCTGTAATAATTAAAGTAGGTCCCATGTATGGTTTAGGGAGTTCATCGACATCATACGGTAATTCCGCTTGTAGTACTTCAGTTAAAAAGTGAGAGTCTTGTGTAAGGATGCCACTTTGAACCTGTTCTATAAACCGTTCCCATACTTCCTTTGTCAGTCGAACATTAAGATAGGTAAAGCTGTCTCTTTCAGTTTTACTTAAAGTAGCAAGAAAAGAATTGTCATATTCTATAACAGTATGAGGGACTACTGTCCCCTGACGAATTCCAGGTACCATTAATGGACAGAGAAGTATTAGACCCTTTACTAAAGACATTCGCTCTTTTAAAATCCCTCTGGCTAAATAACCACCATAGGATTCCCCTATCAGTAAAAATGGCTCACCAGGAATAAGTTCATCTAGTAGGTCATAGATTATTCTTAATATGTCATGGGAGTCATGGACGTCTTTCCCAGGTTTTGATAACCCCATGCCGGGAAGATCTATGTATATACGCTTAAAATTGCCTCCTGCTTGATCAAAAACCGGTTCCATACACCCTGTCATAAGTCTGTGGTCAACCCCCCAGCCGTGTAGGATGACGGTAGGAATTCCTTCTCCTATTATCTTATAGTAAAGCTTTGTTCCACTACTTTCCTTATATGGCATCTTACTTCTTACCATCCTTTCAATGAGTGTTATTTAAAATAGAATATATGTTCGATACGATAATTGTAAACCACTGTTTTCTCTAGGTCAATACATATCTCACTTTCTATTTCCGACATAAAATGATAGAATAGTGATAATATGGGAAAGGGGGCACCTTATGGAGGAAAGACTTAAAAAATATATTAAGTACATAGAGAGCAGGGTAAATGAACTGTCTACTGTTTCTGAAAAAAACAGTCAAAGAGGTAAGAATACTGTAGGTTCTTCGATTGAAAAAGAGAAGACTGATTTACTCACTCAGATAGGATTCTTTCAGCACGAACGACTAGTACATCTAATCGTTACAGTATTATTTGCTATAATGACAATTATGGCATTTGTGGTTGTGATGATCGACGTTTCATTAGGTGCATTGGCGCTATTGTTTCTATTTACTTGCCTACTAATCCCTTATATTAGGCACTACTATATTCTGGAAAATGGAATCCAAAAGTTATATAAATTATTTGATAGATTAGAGAAAATTGAGGAGTCAGAGATAAAAGTAGTAGCCTTTACATTTGACGATGGTCCTTTGGAATACTCTCTAGAGTCTAGTGCAATGAGCATATTACATACCCTGAAAGAGTATGACCAACATGCAACTTTCTTCTATGTGGGAGATAAAATTAATGAAGAGAATCAAAAAGAAATTGGGTATGCGAAAAGTATAGGATGTGAGATAGGAAATCATGGTTTTTCCCATCGTGTGCTTACTGAACTGTCGAAAGAAGAGATAGAGGAAGAGATGAAAGCAACAGAAGAGTTACTGACTAGAATTACTGGTGAGCCTATTTGCTCTACTAGACTTCCTTACTTAGCCTGTAATGAGACGGTACTTAAAACCATAGAGACACCGATCATTTCTTGCAGCGTAGACTCAAGAGACTGGGATGAGGCTTCTACAGAGAAAATAATAGATGCTGTATTAACCGCAGAATCAAACGGTCAGTTAGATGGTGCCATTGTTCTTATGCATGAGACGTATTACACAACAGCCAGTGCTGTACAGTATCTGGTTCCAACCCTAATTAAGAAAGGGTATCGAATCGTCTCTGTTTCAGAACTGGCTGTAATAAAAAATGTTACTTTAAAACCCCATCATGTGTATACACGATTGTAGTAAGTTGTTTAGCTAATACGGCTACGATATTCGGAAGGGGTTTGTCCTGTCTTACGGTGAAATAGCTCAGTATAATAGCTAGACCCATTGAAACCACACTCAAAAGCAATCTCTGTAATTGGCTTATTGGTATAGGTTAAGCTTTCAATGCTTTTTTCAATGCGGTAGTTGGCTAAATAGATAATCGGACTTGTATGTAAGAGAGATCGAAAAATCTCACAACAGGTACTCCGACAAACATTTCCGGCATTTGCGATGCTATTTAAGGTGATTTTATTCTGATAATTCGATTGGATATAGCCAATCATTTGATGTAGGGCAAGAGTTCTACGATTAAGAGAGGTATCCATAACGGTTGCATCATTCATATTCTTATAAAGTGTCATAAGCAACATATGTGCCACTCCCATAACGCGAAGCTCGAAACCATCTTCTTCCTTGGAAAATTCCTGATATATGTCACTCATGTAAGAGAGTATAGTTCCTTGCCAAGGATTGGCTTGGGATAGTATAATCATGGGATGCTCCGTATCTTTACAGATTGGTTCTAGATAGGTAGTTTGAATTCGCTTAGCAGGGCAGAACATATCTGGAGGAATTAGAACACACATAAATTTGGCATCCTTCTGCATAATGGAAAATACACTATGTAGTTGTCTGGAATTGATAAACATTCCTTGACCGGGGATCAATGTATATTCTCGCCCATTCACTTCATAGCCAATATTATTTTCCAATGACATGACAAACTCAAAATCGTTATGCCAATGACTAGCGGACCTCATTTGAGGATAGAAGGAAAGGTTTCCTACCTTTGCCATAACTGGAAAGTCTGGAAAATTGTAATAGATATTTTCTGATTGATCCTTATTAAGATTTAATATACCCATGTGTTACTCCTTTATAATATATACGATTGTTATAGAATAATCTACCATTTTAATAGTTATCGGGTTAGTAGTGTAATATTATTATAATACATATGATAATAATGTGTACTACTTTATAAAAATAGGGGGTTTTAGGGGTGTAAGAGCAATAAAATATGTGGAATTGAACAGTAAGAGCTATCATGTTACAATAAAGGCAATATGATAGAAACTGGGGGATGAGTATGACCTTACAACAAATAAAATGTGCAGTAACAATAGCAGACTGTAATTCCATGAATAAAGCAGCACAACAGCTTTATGTTTCTCAGCCAAGTTTATCTGGTACCATAAAGGACCTAGAAGAGGAAATCGGTATCACTATTTTTACACGATCTAATCGTGGTATTACCGTTACTCCTGAGGGTAATGAATTTTTAGGGTATGCTAGACAGGTGCTGGACCAATACCGTTTAATTGATCAGCGATATATCGAAAAACAGTCTGTAAAAAAGAAGTTCTCCGTTTCTATGCAGCATTATACTTTTGCAGTAAAAGCGTTTGTAGAATTGGTGAAACAGTTTGGAATGGATGAATATGAATTTGCTGTCTATGAGACAAAGACATATGAAGTGCTAGAGAATGTAAAAAATTACAAAAGTGAGATTGGGGTTATTTATCGAAATGACTTTAATCAAAAAATATTAAATAAATTATTTCACGAGATGAATCTAGAGTTTACTCCACTTTTTGAGTGTAATACCTATGTATATCTATGGAAGGGAAATCCCCTTGCTGAGAAGACTTCATTAACGATGGAGGATTTAGAGGAATATCCTTGTTTGACCTTTGACCAAGGGGATAATAATTCCTTTTATTTGGCAGAAGAGGTGTTAAGCACCTATGATTATAAACGTAGTATTAAAGCAAGTGATCGTGCCACCTTTCTAAATCTTATGGTGGGGTTAAATGGTTATACCTTATGCTCTGGAATTATCTGTGAAGAATTAAATGGTAGCGAATATGTAGCTATACCATTAGAGGTAGAAGAAAATATGAGCATCGGCTATGTGAAGCGTAAAAATACAGCCTTAAGCCAGATGGGACAGCTTTATTATACAGAACTTTTAAAATATAAAGATAAGGTGCTATAGCCCTCTATTATCTTCTCTAATGTGTTTCCTAATATTCGGATAATGAGAGAGGATTATTATGATTAAACAAAAAGAAGAAAACAAAGAGTTTTATCGGAGTCTACGTAAGCTTGTCATTCCAATTACATTTCAGAATTTACTATATTCTGCAGTAGCTGCCTCAGATGCTATCATGCTAGGGTTTTTAAATCAAAACTCACTTTCAGCAGTTTCCTTAGCTACACAGGTATCCTTTGTGCTTAGTTTATTTTATGGGGCGTTAACTGGTGGCGCAACCATTCTAGCAGCCCAGTATTGGGGGAAAAGAGATACTCAGACAGTAGAGAAGATACTAGCTATTGCTATGAGGTATACCATTATAATCAGTTTAGTGTTTACATTAGCCGGATTTACCTGCCCTCAGTTAATCATGAGGTTATTTACTTCTGATCCTACCTTAATAGAAATAGGAGCAGAGTACATAAAGGTGGCTTCCATATCATATCTATTGGCGGGTATATCTCAGATTTATCTATGCATTATGAAAACCTGTGATCGTGTAGTGATGAGTACAGTAATCGGTGCAATGGCAGTTGTACTTAATCTGATACTAAATGCTATCTTTATCTTTGGATTATTGGGATTTCCTGCACTTGGTGCTGCAGGAGCAGCCCTGGCTACGGACATTGCAATTGGTACACAAGTGGTTTGTATCATTATCATTTTAATTAGAAAAACTAGTATCGCCTTGCGGTTTCGCTATATTTTTAGTAGGTTGGGTCTCATTCACAAGGATTTTATTAAATATTCTTTACCTGTGTTAGGAAACCAATTAGCCTGGGGTGGTGGAATTACAATGTATTCTGTTATCATGGGGCATTTGGGTACGGATGCTACAGCAGCCAATTCAGTAGCTACGATAGGAAGGAATATCTGTGCTAGTCTTTGTTGGGGTATTGCAAGTGGTAGTGGAATCTTAGTTGGGAATAAACTCGGCTGCAATGATTTAGAAGGGGCAAAGAGAGATGGAAGTCGGCTTTGTAGAATAGCACTAATTTTTGGAGTTGTATCAGGATTACTATTATTAGCCTTGACTCCTTTTATTACTAGTGTAGTAAATCTAAGTGATACAGCAAATGGGTATTTAAAATGGATGTTAGTGATTAACAGTTATTATATTATTGGTAACTCCATTAACTCTACAGTAATTGCAGGTATCTTTTATGCGGGAGGGGATTCTCGTTTTGGCATGATTTGCGATGCAATCAACATGTGGTTAATTATTTTACCATGTGGATTCTTGACTGCCTTTGTATTTAAATTACCAGTACTTGCAATTTCTGTTATTCTAAGTATGGATGAGTTTACAAAAATGCCAATTATATACCGCCATTATAAGAAATATATATGGATTAAGAATATTACAAGGCAAAAGGAACTTGTTTAACATTCGAGGGAGATAGCTTATGGAAACAATTTTTATGGATCTGTTACCATTTTATACGAAGCTTCCAAGTCTATGGAAGAAGCGATTACTAGCTAGTTCACAGAGGACTAGATTCTTAAAGGGTACGCTGTTACATGCAGGGGAAGAGCAATGTTCTGGTTTATTCGTATTAATCTCCGGAAGAGTAAAAGCCTATATGATAACGGAGTCTGGTAAGGAAATCACCTTGTTTCGCCTAATGGATCGGGACGTATGTATTTTCTCTGCCTCTTGCTTAATGAAGAATATTACCTTTGATGTGCATATACTAGCTGAGACAGATGTGGAAGCAATACGCATCCCTGCCAAGATATATGATGAGATGGAAAAGGAAGAAGTATCCGTTGCTAATTTTACAAGTGACTTAATTAGTTCTAGAATGTCTGATGTTATGTGGGTACTAGAACAGATTGTATTCATGAGTTTTGATAAGCGACTGGCACTGTTTCTATTGGAACAATTTCAGTTAGAGGGTGCTTGCCAGCTTAGTATGACCCAGGAAGAAATTGCATCTAATCTTGGGAGTGCTAGAGAGGTTGTTTCTAGAATGCTTAAGTATTTTGCAAAAGAGGGTATCGTAGAAGTGGTTCGAGGTGGGGTCCGCCTATTGTCTATGGAAAAATTAATTGAACTTACAGAAAAAGAATAAAGTTATATTAAAAGGGGCTGTAAAAAAAGTCCCTTAATAGAAAAATCGCTGTAAGCATGGAGCTTACAGCGATTTTTTGGTATAATTAATTATGCAATTAACCAATTACACTAATAATAATTCTACACCAAGAC
>JAEZQN010000066.1 GCA_023441145.1 Bacillota bacterium | reverse complement strand
TGTACAGAATGTAAACAACGTAATTACAATATGACTAAGGAAAAGAAAGCACATCCAGATAGAATGGAAACTAAGAAGTATTGTAAGTTCTGTAAATCACACACTTTACACAAAGAAACTAAGTAGTGAGGTTTTATGTAAGGCAATAGGTTAATCTATTGAACACTGTCAGTAAATATTTAATTATATTTGCGTGAAAGGAATGTGAAAGATATGGGAGAAGCTGTTAATAATGTAGAGATCACTCCGAAGAAGGAAGAAACTAAGGATGTGGCTCCAAAGAAAAGTAAGTTTAAATCCTTAAAATCTGAGTTTAAGAAGATTACTTGGCCTGATAGACCAACTCTTATTAAACAGACAATTGCAGTTATCGTAGTGTCTGTTGTGGTAGGAGCGCTCATTGTTGGAGTAGATACATTATATAGAGGTGCATTTGACAAGTTAGGTATCTTTGGGGTACTAGGTTAGGGTGATATGATGGCGGAAGCGAATTGGTATGTTGTGCATACTTACTCAGGTTATGAGAATAAAGTAAAAGCAAATATTGAAAAAACCATCGAAAACAGAAATCTGCAGGATCAGATTCTAGAAGTATCCGTTCCTATGCAGGAAGTTGTAGAGATGAAAAACGGTAGTAAAAAGAAGGTAAGCAAGAAGATGTTTCCTGCTTATGTTCTGATTAACATGATTATGAACGATGATACTTGGTATGTAGTTCGTAATACAAGAGGCGTGACTGGATTTGTTGGTCCAGGATCAAAGCCAGTACCATTATCTGAAGCAGAGATGAGAAGCATGGGTCTGAAGAGCAATAGTGATGTTCATATCGATCTTGAGGTTGGAGATGCTATTGTTGTAGTTGCAGGCGCGTGGGAAGACACTAGCGGTGTCATTACTCATATTAACAATCATAAGCAGGTAGTTACCATTAACGTGGACATGTTTGGTAGAGAGACTCCTGTTGAGATTAGCTTTACAGATATTAAAAAGTTGTAGACGTCTAGTGATTCTAGATGGTGGGAGGGAAGACTCCCGATAACACCACAAATTTCAGGAGGTATGCTATAATGGCAAAGAAAGTTACAGGTTATATCAAGTTACAAATTCCAGCTGGAAAGGCTACACCAGCACCACCAGTTGGTCCTGCTCTTGGTCAGCATGGTGTGAACATTGTACAGTTCACAAAAGAGTTCAATGCTAGAACTGCTAATCAGGAAGGTATGATTATTCCAGTTGTAATCACTGTATATCAAGATAGAAGCTTCAGCTTCATTACTAAGACTCCACCAGCAGCTGTTCTTTTAAAGAAAGCTTGTAAGATTGAATCTGGTTCTGGAGTTCCTAATAAGACAAAGGTTGGTACTATTTCTAAAGCAGAGATCCAAAAGATCGCTGAATTAAAGATGCCAGACTTAAACGCTGCTAGTATCGAAACTGCTATGAGCATGATCGCTGGTACAGCAAGAAGTATGGGTATTGTAGTAGAAGACTAGTTCCAAGCAATATAGATAGAACAATATTGAATAAATAAGATTTTCAAACATCGCAAATTGAAAATTAGGCAATTAAAATAGATCTCATGCCGGTAACGGTTCGTAGATACGTGGGAGGGCAAAGCTCCCGATACTACCACTAGGAGGTTAATTAAATGAAAAGAGGAAAGAAATACGTTGAAGCTGCAAAACTTATAGATAGAGCTATGCTATATGATACAGCTGATGCGGTAAGTTTAGTGAAAAAAGTAGCTGTTGCAAAATTCGATGAAACAGTTGAAGCTCATATCAGACTTGGTGTTGATGGACGTCATGCAGATCAACAGGTTCGTGGTGCAGTTGTATTACCACACGGAACTGGTAAAACTGTTAAGGTTTTAGTATTTGCAAAAGGCGATAAAGTTGCAGAAGCAGAGGCAGCTGGTGCTGACTATGTTGGTGGCGACGAGTTAATTCCAAAGATCCAAAATGAAGGATGGTTAGACTTTGATGTAGTTGTAGCTACTCCTGATATGATGGGTGTTGTTGGTCGTCTTGGCCGTGTACTTGGACCAAAAGGCTTAATGCCTAACCCAAAAGCTGGTACTGTTACCATGGATGTTACAAAAGCTGTTAATGATATCAAAGCTGGTAAGATCGAATACAGATTGGATAAAACAAACATTATCCACTGTCCTGTTGGAAAGATCTCCTTTACTGAGGAGCAACTTTCTGAAAACTTCAACACTTTAATCGGTGCTATTGTAAAAGCAAAACCTGCTGCTGCTAAAGGTCAATACCTTAAGAGCATAACAATTGCTTCTACTATGGGTCCTGGAGTTAAAGTAAATACTTCTAAATTCTAATTTAGATAATTAAGCACGCCCTGCTAACGAGCAGGGCGTTTTTTTGTTGTATAGATAATGTTGTTTTCACGACTCACCACAGGCGGAGAGTTTTGCAAGCAAAACTCTTTAATCTTCATAGGAACTTTTTGTAAAACTCTATGTTTTACAGTATAGGGGGAACCCCCAATTAATTACTATTGTAAGGGTAAGGGGGTATATGTTAGTCTTATATAGTAACTTGCATATGAAAGGATACAGTATAACTGTATTTATTTCATCGTTCATAGTACCATAGGAGGGTATGTAATATGAAGAAAAATGCTTTTGCAATGGGCGTTGTTTGCGCTTTGTCACTTGTTTTAGTAAGTTGTGGTGGAGCTAATAACAACACAGATGCATATCAGCATGTGGAGGAGCAGTCCTTCACCGCAGAAACAGAGAAACCTACGGAATATGAAATGTCAAGCCAAGACAGTTCCGAACACGTAACTAGTAAACAAGAGATTGATAGTGGGGAAAAGGAAGTAAAGGAATCTAGTGTTCCTTTTGTTACTAAGAAGTCACAGGCTACTGTAGATGCTGAAACTACTATGAACCCACAGGCTACAGAGTGTCCTGTGGTTAATAATAACCCACAGGCTACAGAGTGTCCCGTGGTTAACAATAACTCACAGGCTACAGAGTGTCCCGTGGTTACTAATAAACCACAGACTACAGAGTGCCCCGTGGTTAACAATAAACCACAAGCGACCAAAAGCCCTGAATGTACCAAAAGACCACAGGCTACAGCAAACCCAACCGTAGTGCCAACAACAAAACCAACAACAAAACCAACGACCAACCCAACAACCAAACCAACAACCAAACCAACAAACACTCCGGGAAGTTCTTCTGAGGTAAATACGGATGCCTATATTGCAGAAGTATTAAAAATTGTCAATAAGGAACGTGCCAAAGAAGGATTAAATCCCCTTACAACTAATACAAAGCTTAAAAATGCAGCGAATCAACGAGCTAAGGAAATCGTATCATTATTCTCTCATACGAGACCTGATGGGACAAGCGGTGTTTCCGTGTTAAAGGAATATGGTATTAGTTATAGTGCATGGGGAGAGAATATTGCATATGGACAAAAATCTCCTGCAGTTGTTATGGATGCTTGGATGAATTCTTCTGGACATCGTGCCAATATATTAAGTAATAAGTTTGGAAAAGTAGGAATTGGTTGTTATGTGAAAAATGGTGTTATATACTGGACACAAGTGTTTACTAATTAATAAATAAAATACAAAAATTGTTATTGACACATTTTATGGTTACATGTTATACTCATAAAGGTCGAGCGTTCTACGCTTGATTTATATAGCTGCCGAAGACAGTAGGTGCCGTAAGGCATAAGTTGAACACGCCTACCGAGGAAATATAAGAGATTCATGTATGAACTTATAGAACCTTGCTGTCTTACAGCAAGGTTTTTTTTCATGGAGAAACTTTGTTTCATATTTAAGCGGCGGTGCCTTGGCTGAGGACTCAGCCACCATTCTATAAGGAGGTACAGCATAATGGCAAAGGTAGAATTAAAACAACCTATTGTAGACGAAATCAAAGAGTTTGCTTCCAAAGCTCAATCCGCAGTTATTGTTGACTATCGTGGTTTAACAGTAGAGCAGGACACTGCTATGCGTAAGAAATTAAGAGAAGCTGGAGTTGTATACAAAGTATACAAAAACACAATGCTTAAGAGAGCTTTCGAAGGTACTGATTTCGCTCAGTTAGACGCTCAATTAGAAGGACCTACTGCAATTGCATTTGGTATGGATGATGCAACTGCTCCAGCAAGAGTTCTTAATGAAGTGGCTAAAGGAAATGACAAACTTGAATTTAAGGGTGCAGTAGTAGAAGGACACTTCTATGATGCTAATGGCGTTAAAGTTATTGCAAACATCCCTTCCAGAGAAGTGCTTATTTCCAAATTACTTGGAAGCTTACAATCCCCTATTACAAACTTTGCAAGAGTTCTTAATCAGATCGCTGAAAGCAAAGAAGCGTAAGGGTGAGTTAAACCCAGGAAGACAGGCATATGCCTAAGTGATAGACATGATAATGTCTAAATAATCAACTCAAATATAATTGGAGGTAATGAATAATGACAACTCAAGAATTTATCGAAGCTATTAAAGGCTTAACAGTATTAGAATTAAACGATTTAGTAAAAGCATGTGAAGAAGAATTTGGTGTTTCCGCTGCTGCTGGTGTAGTAGTTGCTGCTGCTGCAGATACTGGTGCTGCTGAAGAAGAAAAAACTGAATTTGATGTAGAGTTAACAGAAGTTGGCCCTAACAAAGTTAAGGTTATCAAAGTAGTTCGTGAAGTAACTGGTTTAGGCTTAAAAGAAGCTAAAGAAGTTGTTGATGGAGCTCCTAAGGTTGTTAAAGAAGCAGCTACTAAGGAAGAAGCTGAAGATATCAAAACTAAGCTTGAAGCTTAAGGCGCTAAAGTTACTCTTAAATAGTTTATACTTTATGCCAATAAGAAGCAGTCCCTTTTGGGGCTGCTTTTTTTATTGCAGCGGTATAGATAATGTCGCTTACACGACGGGCACAGGCGGAGAGTATCGCTTGCGAAACTCTTTGTTCTTACAGAGCTTTTGGGCATCATATAAAATATATGTTAAAATATTGAAGAGAGCATTGATAACATATTCACAATAATGTAATATTAGTAGATAATACATGCTGAAAACAAGAAACAAAAGAGGTGTCTGAGAGGATAGGGTTCTTATGAAGAATAACTTATTTTTACCCCCACAACTAAATAATGAGATATATCTTAGTGCACGCATCTGTAGTATGTTAAACAAAAGTCTTCAATTGCATCATGCTACCTATATACAAGGAATTGCTGGTATGGGAAAAACTAGTTTGATTGCTACTTGGATTGTCAAATATAAACTTAAAAACATCTATGAAGTATATTGGATAGATTGTGAAGTAATTACAAATGAGCTACTACAGGAACTCGCAAGAAGTCTTAGTAGCAGGAAAATGACAAGCTTACTAATATGGGATAATTATGAAAAAGTAGCTTTTGGCGAAATGGATAAACTAATTGTTCAAATCACTGAGCAGTTGGGGGTTAAATCTAGGACCATTTTTATCACAAAGGGAAAAGTTCCTGATTACATATATAGTGGCGTAGCATCCCATCAAATCAATCTGATTTCAGGCTTAGAGTTAATACTTACAGAACAGGAAATGAAAGAATACATCCATGTGTTTAAGGGATGTGATATGCCTCTTGATACTTTTATTAAGCCCGATCTTTTTCCTGCTATGCCTGTCACATTAAATCTGATGGTTTTGCAATATGAGAAATTAAACAGAGGATTTCCGGAGGTGTTACAACACGTAAGAGATCAGCTGTTCTGGCACTTAAAGACTGTAACCATCGATACGTGGACCAAGGAGGAGTATGACTTTATAAAGAGGGTGTATCCTTATGAGATTATTAATAAGAAGGTACTTCAGAATCTATATGGAAACACAGAAAAATACCGTATTCTATTACAGTTTGCTCAGGATAATTGTTATCTTATGAGAATCGAAGGCGATAGCTTTGTTTTTACAGAATATATTCATTCTTATTTACAAAGGGCATTTTCGATTGTTTTGGAGGAAGAAGAGTATTTACAGGTCAACCTAGATGCTATTCAATACTATGAGAATGAACAAGATTATGAAAAGGTAACCGCCCTATATCTTGATATCAACTTCCATAAAGAAGCCTTAACTTCTTTGATAGAATTACATAGGATAAATAAGCTTCGTCCCTTTCATAGTAAGTATGAACATTACTATAAATCTATACCAGATCAGGTAGTTGCTTACAATCCGGAAGCAGTTTTCTGGTGCATGGTGGACTGTCTTGCTAAGTTTGACGTAAATGGATTTACCAAGTGGTATAAAATTTTTATTTGTCGCTATACTTCCTCTAGTCTTACTGCAGAGCAGTGGACTAGGGCAGATATGACCTATACTTATATAAAGCTTCTTTCCCCATTTACTACCGTAGATGAGTTCCTTACGATTGCTGAAAAGAGTCGTGGTAGATATACAATGCATGATGTGGCTAAGCTAGTGCTAGAATATGAAGAAATGGATATGATCACCTTCTTATTGTTAAGGCGTTGGAGATTGCAAGACGGAATAGAACGGTTTAGAGATGATGTGATATTAGAGGAGTTCTTAGGCCGCAGGTTCTATTCTATTTTGATGGTATATCTAGGAGTATGCTATTTTAATGCATCACGAATGGAGGA
>JAEZQN010000046.1 GCA_023441145.1 Bacillota bacterium | reverse complement strand
AACATCCAGCATTAAAGGCTTATAATACTACCGTTCAAAGATATAGCCTTTTATATAAGCAATTAGTTGACCTATTGCCACCAACAGAGCCAGAAGAAAAAGAAGATGATCCTTTAATGGAGTTTATTAAAAAATAGGATATGAATTACATATTGGAGTATTGGGAAGGCATTAAAACAGGTCAAGTTATTGTTTCTAAAAGGGTGCATAAAGTATATAAGAAATTAGCACAGGATGTATATAAAAACGGTAGATACTATTTTGATGAAGAAAAGGCAAATAAGCCTATTGAGTTTATTGAGCGTTTCTGTAAGCACTCAAAAGGGGAGTGGGCAGGGAAAGGGGTTAAGTTAGAGTTATTTCAAAAGGCTTATATATCCGCCTTATTTGGCTTTGTAGATAGGGAAACAGGGTTTAGAAAGTATAGAGAGAGTTTATTTTATGTAGCAAGAAAGAACGGTAAAAGTACAATGCTATCTGGAATTATTTTATATATGATGATTGCAGATGGTGAGGGCGGTAGCGAATGCTTTTGTGTAGCTTCTAAAAAAGACCAAGCAAGACTTGTATTTGATGAAGTAAATAATATGGTCAAACAAAGTCCAACGCTTACAAAGCATATTAAGAAGCGTAAGACAGATTTATATTTTAATGCTACATTTAGCCGATTACAGCCATTAGGAAAGAATAGCGATACATTAGATGGTTTAAATAGTCATTGTGTCGTAATGGATGAATTGCATAGTATAAAAGATAGAAATTTGTATGAAGTAATGAAACAGTCAATGTCAGCTAGAAGGCAGCCGCTTTTGTTGATGATAACAACAGCTGGAACAGTTAGGGAATGTGTTTTTGATGATATGTATGAGTACGCTTGTAATATTGCAGATGGAACATTTCAAGACGATACATTTTTACCTATTCTTTATGAACTAGATAGTAAGAGTGAATGGACAGAGTCAAAGGCATGGATAAAAGCAAATCCAGCACTAGGCAGCATTAAGAAATTAGATGATCTTCAAAATAAGGTTGAAAAGGCTAAAAAGAACTCTAATGATATTAGTGGTGTACTTACTAAGGACTTTAATATTAGGGATACCGTAGCGAGTGCATGGCTTACATTTGATGATATAAACAATGAAGAGACATTTAATATTAAGGATTTCAAAAATTGTTATGCTATAGGTGGAGCAGACCTTTCTATCACTACAGACTTAACAGCAGCAACATTATTATTAATGGATAAGAACACACAAAAGAGGTATGTTCATCAAATGTATTGGTTGCCAAGTGATAACTTTGAGCAGAGAGTTAAACAAGATAAGATACCATATGATAAATGGCTTCAAAAAGGCTTGTTAAGGCTATGTAATGGCAATAGTATAAATTATTCAGATGTGACAGCGTGGTTTGTTGAAATGCTTAATCAGTACGAAATAACCCCACTATGGATATATTATGATAGTTATAGTGCTAAGTATTGGGTTGAGGAAATGGAGAACAATGGCTTTAAAATGGTTAGGTGTATTCAAGGAGCAAAGACATTGAGTTTACCTATGCAAATGATGGGAGCAGATCTACAGGCTAAGAAGATTAATTATAACAATAGTCCTATATTAAAGTGGTGTCTAACTAATACAGGAGTCCAGACAGATAGAAACGGTAATATCGTACCTATCAAAAATCAAGCTGCTAAAATGCGTATTGATGGCATGGCTAGTATGTTAGATGCGTATACAGGACTATTTGAACACTTTGAGGAGTTTGTAAGAGCACTATAGAAAGGAGATTGTATAAATGAGGGTATCTGATTTAAATAGTAAGATTGATTTTATTTTAGAAGAAGATAATAATGATGGTCCATTTGGTGGTGTTGCTGAAAAGGTAATAGCTTCAAACATATGGGCGAAAAAAATACAAAAGCTGGGGAAAGAAACATATGAATTATATGCTACCAATAGTATTGTTCCAGTAAATTTTATAGTTCGTACTAGAAATGATATAAATGAGAAAATGAAAATTAAACATGAAGGTTCATATTACGATATAATTGGCTATCAACCCATTAAAGATGATGAGTCCTTTATGCTAATTGCTACTACTAGAATGAACGGATAGAGAGTGGTATAATGTTGTAAAAAGGGAGATGAGATAATGGGAAAGATTGATAAATTAGAAGAGCAATTAAATAAGTCACTTGAAGAGTTCAAAGCAGAAATGAAGAATAAGATTGAGGATAGTAAAAATGATACATTAACAGGTGATGATCTTGAAAGTATAACAAGGGAAACATACTACACATTAAATGAGTTCAAGAAATACATAATTGAGTATCTAAAAGAAGCAGGAAAATATTAATTACCTTACTTATGTCATTTGTACAATATTTGTACAAAAACACATTAAAAGCATTGATAGTCAATAAAAATTAATTCATTCGTAATGAGTAAGTCGGGGGTTCGAGTCCCCCTTCCAGCTTTATTAAGGGTTTTGATGGATAGGTATAGATAAGATGATAGTGTTTACAGTTGGATTTACAGTGAAATATTTATTACTAATGAGAGACTTAGATGTTAAAGAAAAGCATCTAGGTCTTTTTTTATAACTATGTTATTGAGAAAAATAATTTTTTTTCCACTAGGTTATGCTGTGTTTTTTATAATTTTTATTTAGTCTGTTAAAACAAGAATGACGGTTTTATAATATTTACTATAAATGGTTCTAAAGAATAATAAATAAAAATTATAAAATGTAGGGATGATAGGGGCACCAAAAATAAGTGTATCAAGGGGCTAGACAATATTGGGTGTATTGACAAGATAAACTTTCATTTGTATTATCCTTAAGTGAGGTGTTGCTAAAAATTACTTCAGCATAAGAGAAAATATGCAGAAAAATGAAAACGACAAACTTATACTGATGTTTAAAAAATATAAAATAAGGCAATACTATATAAGGAGATATATATATTGCGACAAAAAGTAATATTTTTCTGTACGGATAATATAATTACAGTGGAGGGAGGAAGCAAATGATAAATATTTATTGTGATGAGAGTTGTCATTTACCGTACGATCAGAGTGATGTAATGGTTCTTGGTGCATTAAGTTGTGAGGAAAGTGAAAAACAAAGGATCTCACAAGATATAAGAGCTATTAAATGTAAGTACGGAATTAATTCAAAAGTAGAATTAAAATGGACTAAAGTATCAAAAACAAAGATTAATCTATATAAGGAACTAATAGACTACTTCTTTGCAAATGAGCATCTGAAATTCAGAGGATTAGTGGCAACTAATAAATCAAAATTGAACCACAAACTATATAATGGTGATGATTTTAATCTGTGGTACTACAAGATGTATTATTTATTACTGGATAGATGTTGTCAGCCTAATGAGCAATATAGAATTTTTATTGATATAAAAGATACTAATGGTGGCCCAAGATTAAAAAAGCTTCACGAAGTGTTATGTAATAATAAGTATGATTTTAAACAAGATATCATTATGGATATTAATCAAATCAACTCAAATCGATCTGACTTTATGCAGCTTGCGGATATTGTGATTGGTGCATTAGGTTTTTATCACAGAGGATTATACGGTGCAAGTGATGGTAGCGAATACAAAAAAGAATTAGTTGAACATTTAATAAGTCATATTACTGAGAAATGTATTTCAAAAGGGTGTTGCATACAGGAAACGAAGTGTAATATATTTATTTGGCATCCAAGGGAGGCTGATAAATAGTGGCGCTACTTGAAGC
>JAEZQN010000344.1 GCA_023441145.1 Bacillota bacterium | reverse complement strand
GGAGTAATAGCAATTACTGCTGGAGGTGGGAGTTACCCTTTCGTTGCTACTGAAATTGCCCAAAGGAATATTAATTGTTACATTACTGGATTCACAAAACCATTACGACATTTTGAACCCACTTTAGAATTTCATAGTATCGCGAAAAGCCATGCAATTAATGTTATAGGGGCTACACATTATTCTACCGAAAAATTTGCTTGTATGGCTATGGTTAATTACTTTTTAAAAATAGGATTGCCGGCAGAGTTTTTAGAAGGAAAGTTTTTCTTAGAAGATTTATAAGCGACTGCTTCACAGACCATAAACAAGAACCACGCGACTACCGCGTGGTTTTCATCATACAAAAACAGCTGACAGGCTTTCAAAAGTCTGTCAGCTGTTCACTAATACCCAGGTATGAGAATCCACCTGATACCTAAGCTTAATCATCTGCTTACAATCACCTATGGCAATATTACAACAAAACAACAGTGCTGTAATTCCAGCATATCGTTCATCTTTGGTATATAAAATATCCTCTATCTTATGTGTGTGTAATTGATGTTCTTTGTCCTCTAGCCGGACATAGGTAGGCTTGATTCCTCCTATCGTATTAAAGGTGGCCAACACATCCACAGGAACGTTCATCATAACTTCACATCCTTATAGTCAACTTTTCTCTTCTCAGGGGAAATTCCACCACTCATATGATAAATCTTACTGTTTACAAAACTTGCACGCATCACCGAATCTGCGCCATATCGCCCTCGAATATTATCTATGGCCTTATCTAGCTTCTCTAACTTCTCATAACGATTCATCTGAAATAGATCCAACTGACGAATCCCTCCGTCCTCTACCACCTTACTGGTGTGTACCCCAAGATGGCGAATAGGGGTTTTATCCCAAAACTCCTCAAATAACTGACAGGCGGTCTGATAAATGCACTCTGTCTGGTTGGTTCCAGTATATAGAGTAGTCTGATGAGAAGTATGCTTAAACTCATAATCTACGATATCTACTGCAATTACTGTAGCCAACACCTGATCTTCCCGTAGCCTAGCCGCCACTGTCTCCGACAAGGACAAAAGTACAAGCTTTGCTGTATCGGCATCGTCCACATCAAAAGCAATGGTAGTAGAATTGCCATAGCCCTTATTAGCTGTAGTAGCATTGGATACTAAAGACACATCCACCCCATTGGCGAAGTCGTGTATCAGTTCTCCATGCTTCTTCAAATGGGAGCGTAAAATCCCTACATCTGCCTTAGCCAGCTCTCCAATGGTAGTAATTCCAAGGGTTTTTAATCTCTTCTCTGTAGCTCTTCCCACAAAGAACAGATCCCTTACTGGAAGTGGCCACATCTTTGCTGGGACTTCCGAGGGAAATAGTGTATGGACACGATCCGGTTTGGTAAAATCAGAAGCCATCTTCGCCAAAAGCTTGTTATTGGAAACACCAATATTCACAGTAAAGCCAAGCTCTCTCTTAATTCTATCCTTAACTAGATTCGCTGCCACTACTGGGGTTCCATATAGAGCTACCGTCTCACTCATATCACAAAAGGCCTCATCAATACTGTAAGGCTCTACACAAGGAGAGAAATCACAGAGAATCTCCATAAAAGCCTTAGAACTCGTCTGATATAAGTCATAATGAGGGGGCACAAGCATCAGCTGTGGGCACCGCTTTAGGGCATCGCTTATCATATCTCCCGTACGAATACCATAGCTCTTAGCAGGCAAAGAACGAGCCAGAATAATACCATGCCGTTTCTTCACATCACCAGCCACAGCAGAAGGAATGGTTCTCAAATCTCGGTCATGTCCTAGAACATGCATCCGATATACTGCCTCCCAGCTTAAAAATGCCGAATTCACATCAATATGAAAGATTGTCTTTTCCATATAGGTTGCCTCCATCACCATTACCTATATTATATCAGAACATATGTTCGGTGTCAATATGGGTAATGGTAAGGAAGAACTATTTATTTTTCGATTCTTCTTTTCTCAAGCATTGGTGGCACCTTTGATAAAAAGGAACCTATTTCCGTTGTTGCTGCTAGCCATGTGGCCATCTCCTCTGGCTCTACTATCACAGGCATTCTATGGTGCACCATAGCCATAGACGCATTCGCAGCCGTGGTCAGAATAACAAACCGACTAATCCCTTGATATAACTTGTAGATACCAGCAAGATAAAGAATCTGTGAGTTTCCACTATTAAATAGGTATTTATTTTTCTCCTTATCCCACTCATAAAAACCAGTGGTTGGAATCAAACATCGACGAGAAATCATACTCTCTCTGAAGGTTGGTTTTTCAAATGCAGTTTCACTACGGGCGTTAATAATAACGCCTTTTCCTGTATATTGAGGAAAGCCCCAGACAGATAACTCCGCCTTAGCCTCCTCATTACCATCTACTAGAATAGCCGCTGTGTCAGTAGGAAATACTTCTCCAGACTTCGGACTCATTCCAGGATATTTTTTATTAAGTTCCTTTAGAATCTTTTTCAGTTCTTTCTCTGCTTCAAAATCCACATTAAAGCGCCCACACATAACTTATACCCCTTCTACTTTCTAAAAACATGGTTTATTGTTTTTCCTCTGGCAATTGACAAATTCCTTAGCACAGTGATAACAAACCTCATTTTTCAAAATCTCACCGTTAAAATACTGTTTGAGATTCTCCATAGTAGTCTCAGCAATGTTCATCAAGGCTTCCTTAGTAAGATACGCTTGATGGGAGGTTACTAGTACATTTGGCATGGTAATTAAAAGTGCCAAAATGTCATCCTGTATAATGGTATTAGAGAAATCCTCAAAGAAGACTGCACTTTCCTCTTCATATACATCTAATGCAGCTCCACCGATTTTATGAGAACGGATGCCATCCAACAAAGCCTCACTATCAATTAAAGCTCCTCTTGAGGTGTTGATAATGTAGACTCCATCCTTCATCTTCTCAATTTGTTCCTGATTGACTAAATGGAAGCTTTCCTTCGTCAAAGGACAATGCAGAGAAATCACATCGGAACGCTTACATAATTCATCAAAGCTTACATATTCTAAATCAGAATCTTTGATTGGATAAGGATCGTAGGCTAAGATCTTCATACCAAATCCCTTACAGATATCAATAAAGACTTGACCAATCTTACCAGTTCCTACTACACCTACTGTCTTCCCATGTAGGTCAAATCCAGTCAGTCCATTTAAACTAAAGTTAAACTCTCTCGTACGAGTATAGGCCTTATGAAATCTACGATTCAAGGTAAGGAGCATACCCATCGCAAACTCTGCAACTGCATATGGAGAATACGCTGGTACTCGAACTACATGAATCTTTCCATAAGCATAGGCAAAATCAATATTATTGTAACCAGCACACCTCATAGCAATAATCTTTATACCTAACTTATCTAACACTTTTAAGGTAGCCTCATCCAAGGTATCATTTACAAAGGCACATACTGCATCGCTACCTTCCGCTAGTAAAGCAGTCCTTCTGTCTAATTTCACTTCATGATACTCAATCTCTACCTGATACTTGTCCGTTAGTTCATCAAAAAATTCTTTATCATATGGCTTTGCATCATAAAAGCATAATTTTTTCATGTTATCACATCCTTAATGTACCCTCTTAGGGTCTTTTCTTATTGTTATTACCTTTTAAAAATACTTCGCATTATTTATTATTATGTATTATCTCAAAGTATATTCTTGTCTATGAATAGTTTGCCACACGTTATTACTGTATATCCATATGTTACCATTTAGATTTTGTTAATTCAATATGTTTAAATGAGCATTTTTTTCACATAGGTTTATAGATACATAGTACTTTGTGCTTGGCTTAACTTCTCTACCTCATGGCTTCTCCACCTCATGACATTCGTCATTCGGTGATGGACACTCGCCAAATACTACGTATTTACTCATACGCTATAGGGTCATATGCAGATGTAAACATCTGATATGACCCTATAGCGTATGAGCACTTCGTGCATGGCTCGTTATTAACAAAAAAGGAGGCTGTAAAAAAACTCCCTTAAAAGAAAAAATCGCTTAGACCGTGAGGTTTAAGCGATTTTTTGGTATAATTAATTATGCAAACAACTAATAACACCAATGGTAATTATACCACTCGTCAGCTGA
>JAEZQN010000341.1 GCA_023441145.1 Bacillota bacterium | reverse complement strand
AAGTAGGCCAGAACCATCAAGGCCACCGATGCCAAGAATGAATAGACAGAGTGTTTCAGATGAACCTAATGATAATTCCTATGTAATTATATACTATGTAGTAAAACAAGATGATACAATGCAGGATGTATTAAGAAGATTCGGCTTGAGACTAAGTGATGTTGCAAGATTTAATAGATTAGATGAAATCGTATTAAAACCAGGCACCGTGTTAAGAGTACCAAATACTAATGCAATGGATGAAGAAAAGTACGAGGAGTAAGCTATAGTATAGTATGGTAGAAAAAGGTAGGAGTTTTAAGGAAATCCTACCTTTTTTGTGTTTGACAAAATATGAGTCAAACCATATAATTAGAATATGTAACTATGGATAAAATTGCAATGTGTATGTATGTCGCAAAATGAATTTCTAGAAAAAAGTATCATTATAGTTGAAGAAAATTTGCTTAGAGAGGATGTGTATTATATGGAAGTTGGACCGAGTTGCACGTGTACACTGAATAGAAGTAATACTATAATCATATACTCCGAATGTAAGCAGATTGCGTTTATTACTTATTGATTAGTTCAGACACGCTTTCTTATACAAGTGCATTAATTGTGAACTGCTTATATTCAGAGTAGTAAGGAGCGTATAATGATAGAAATTTTTAAAACTTATGAGGATGGAATTCGCTTAATTAATCAAATGGAGGATGGTAGCTGGATTGCACTTACAAATCCTTCTGCTACGGAGCTTTTAGAAGTATCAGAGCGTTATAACATTGATGTGGATCATTTACGGGCTCCTCTAGATGAAGAGGAACGGTCCAGAATTGAGATAGAAGATGACTATACATTAATTCTGGTAGACATTCCATCCATTGAGGAGAGGAATGGTAAGGATCGTTACGTTACGATTCCACTAGGTATTATAATTGCAAAGGATGTTTTAATTACTATTTGCTTGGAAGAAACACCTATATTGAAGAATTTTATGGATGGACGAGTGAAAGGTTTTTATACCTATATGAAAACTCGTTTTATTCTGCAAATTCTTTACAAGAATGCAAGCGTGTTTCTACAATACCTGCGTATCATTGATCGTAAAAGTGAGGAAATTGAGCACAAGTTACATGAATCAACTAAAAACCGAGAACTTATCGAGTTGTTAGAGTTAGAAAAGAGTTTGGTTTACTTTACTACCTCTCTACGTGCTAATGAGGTAGTTTTAGAAAAACTAATGAAAAGTGAAGGTATAAAAAAATATCCGGAAGATACCGAATTACTGGAAGATGTTATTATTGAAAATAAACAGGCAATCGAGATGGCCAATATTTATAGTGGTATTTTAAGTGGTATGATGGATGCTTTTGCTTCTGTTATTTCTAACAATTTGAATATTGTAATGAAGTTTTTGGCTACAGTAACCATTGTTTTATCTATTCCAACAATGATAGCGAGTTTCTATGGAATGAATTTTGACAATATCCCTTTAGGGCATAATCCGTTTGGATTCTATATTGTCACTTTTGGAGCATGTATTTTAACTGGTACCATTGCTTACTTTTTTGCGAAAAAAGATTTGTTTTAGATTATTCATATTTGCTAAAATGTAAATAATATGGCTGTGGCTATGAACAAGAAATAACGCTATGCGTAATTTTTTGATGTGGCGAGGCCATTTTATTATGTTGTCATATACGAAATAATACTTACCTGTATATGGCATGCCAGAGAAAGGCGGGAGATGGAATGAACTTTATTAATAAGATGGAACGCAAATTTGGGAAATATGCCATTCATAACTTAATGTATTATGTTATAGTATTACAGGTTGCAGGGGTTGTACTTTACAATTTTGCAACTGATTTTACGGTAAATTATTTGTATTTGGATATTAGTAAGGTACTTGAGGGTCAAGTTTGGCGATTATTTACCTTTGTGATTGTTGGAACGTCATCTGACATCCTTACAAATCCAATTAATGTTTTATTTCTTGCCATAAGTTTCTATCTGTATTATATGATAGGTCGATCTCTGGAAAATGTATGGGGAGCTTTTAAGTTTAACCTGTACTATTTGTCAGGTATTATTTTAAATATCATTGCTGCTTTTATTTTATACTTTGTATTTAAGGATATTTACACGATTAATATTTATCCTTATGGACTGTATTATGTAAATATGTCCTTATTCTTAACATTTGCTTGTGTCTTTCCTAATATGGAGCTGTTATATATGTTTATGATACCACTTAAAATGAAGTGGTTAGGTATTTTATATGGAGTGTTTATTGGGAAAGATATAGTAGAGAATATTTATTATGCGTTAACAACAACAGGTGCTGATGCAATTTATTATGGGAAAGCAGTAGCAATTATAGTGGCTTTGCTTAATTTTATAATATTGTTCCTGGCGAGTCGACGAAATTACCGACGAATTTCTCCTCAGCAGGCAAGACGAGAAAGACAGTACAGGCAGCAGGTTAAAAATGCTGGCGCGGTTACAAGACACCGTTGTGCTGTTTGTGGGAGAACGGAACAGGATGATCCTATGCTAGAATTCAGATATTGTTCTAAATGTGATGGCAATTATGAATACTGCATGGAACATCTATTTACACATGAGCATGTAAAAAAACACTAATTATAAAATATAAATTAGTTATACGTTTTCCGAATAGTTTAATTAAGAAAGCTTTATCGTTTTTTACGAAACGGGATATACTACTAGCATAATAAGATAAAGTTAGTTAAACAATTGGAGGAAAATCATGAATAAAAAGACAAAAATAATTTGTACTATTGGACCTTCTACAAGCTCTCCAGAGCAGTTAAAGAAACTGATTGAGAATGGAATGGACATCGCGAGATTAAATTTTTCACATGGAACTCATGAGTCTCATGAGGAAACGATTAATACCATAAAAAAAGTAAGAGAAGAGATGGGTGTCCCTATTGCAATTTTACTTGATACCAAAGGACCAGAGATTCGTACGAAACTATTAGAAAACGATGAAAAGGTGGAGCTTGTTTCTGGACAAACCTTTACTTTAACAACAAAAGACATTGTTGGTAATAAGGATAAGGTAGCAGTTACTTACAATCAGATTACAGAAGACGTAGTAGTTGGTAATACAATCTTAATTGATGATGGTTTGATTGAATTAACTGTAAAAAAGGTTACAGATACAGATGTAGTATGTGAAGTAATTAATGGTGGAAGCTTAAGTAATAGAAAGGGTGTTAACATCCCTAGAGTTAGCATTAAGTTACCAGCCATAACAGAAAAAGATAAGGAAGACATTATCTTTGGTATTAATCAGGGAGTAGATTTTATTGCAGCATCTTTCGTAAGAAGTGCAGAAGCAGTAAGAGAAATTCGTGGGATTTTAAAAGATTGCAACTCTGATATAGCAATTATTTCTAAAATCGAGAACGAAGAGGGTATTCAAAATATTGATGCCATCATTGAAGAGTCTGACGGAATCATGGTAGCTAGAGGTGATCTAGGAGTGGAGATTC
>JAEZQN010000329.1 GCA_023441145.1 Bacillota bacterium | reverse complement strand
TTATCTTTTATCTTTATCTTTTGCCTTTTATCTTTCCCGTCTCTATGTTCTCTGAGGGCTACCCACCTGCCTGTAGGGCTATAGGGGGTGCCTTACTATGCCTTGTAGACTACGAAGCTGAGACTTTAACTATCATGGAGGCCCCCTCGAACATGATTGTTATCTTAAAGGCTCAGCTTCGTGTCTAGTCTACCCAAATAGTACGGCATCCTCTATAGTCCATAGGCAGGTGGGTAGCCCCAGAGAACCCTATTAAGAAAATACAAAGGCTAAATACAGCATCGTGGCATTGAGCACTGCCTTCTCATCAATATTAAAGCAATTATGATGATTGGGATATGCTCTTCCCATAGATTCATTTCCCGCCCCAACAAAGGCAAAAACACCTGGGATGTGCTGCTGATAGATAGAGAAATCTTCTCCTAAGAACATTTTAGGAATATCTATAATGCTTTCTTTATCAAAAATCTGCTCTGCTCCTTTTAATGCCTTCTCAGTCAGCACCTTATCATTCATAACCACTGGATGAAGAGATCTCTGATAGTTAATCACTGCTGTCGTGTTATAGGTCTCTGCTGTATTACTGACAATACGTTTTACTGATCGCTCAATATGACTACCATCCTCATGAGAGAAGGTTCTTGCAGTTCCTTCAATATAGGCTTCTCCTGAGATGATATTGTGGGTCGTTCCACTTTCCATTTTCCCAATGGTTACTACTGCTGGATGTAAGGGATCAATTTCTCTACTCACAATTGACTGTAGGTTCATTACGGTTGCCGCCCCTACTACAGTAGCGTCTACGCATTGATGAGGCTTTCCAGCATGACCAGAACGACCATTAATCTGTATTTTAAATATATCAGAGGCAGCCATTCTTGGTCCTGATTTTATAGAAATCTTCCCACATGGAATATCTCCAAACACGTGTAATCCATATATCTCTTCCACATCATCTATCTGGCCGGAGTCACAAATCATTCTAGCTCCTAAACAATTTTCTTCCGATGGCTGAAAAATTAACTTTACTGTACAATTTAACTCTTTTTCAAAGGTTTTTAATATATCTGCTGCCCCAAGTAAGGCTGCCATATGAGCATCATGTCCACAAGCATGCATAATACCGTCACGAACAGAACGATATCCAACCTCAGTCTTCTCTTGTATATGTAAGGCATCCATATCAGCACGTAGTGCAATCACCCGGTCTCCATGACCAACCAGACCAATGACTCCTGTCTCTCCAGCTACCACATAAGGAATCTCCATATTATCCAGTTCCTCTCGTATTCGCTTAGAGGTTTCATACTCCTTGCCACTTAACTCCGGATACTTATGAAAATGCTTCCTTAGCCTAATCATGTAGTTACTTCTTTTTTCTACTTCCTTCTTAATGTTCATAAGGACCTCCTACTATCGTCAGCCTTCTATAGGTAGATATCTAGTTACTATATGGCTATTGTATCGAGAAAAGATGGATAAATCAACCATTTCATATGCAATAACTTTTACAGAACAAATTGCAACATTTTATTCTACTTAGTTGTGTTACTATTAAAATAACAACAACTATTGGGGGGATTTATGATGAAGAGAATTATGGTTGTTTTTCTATTGGTCCTACTGTTGCTTCCCATCAGTAGCAAGAGTGTTTTTGCAGATTCAGGACCAAAACCTGATGTAACCATAGACTTTAATGGCCTTGAGGGCCAGAACTATTACGTTACCTTATTATCTAAAAGCAATTCCTCTGGTCCATGGGATGATACCAGAGCATACGATCCTGCAACAGGGAAGCATATATGGGAAGCCTTCAATACCTATAAGGATAAAGACCGCTATTATTTTCTTGGCTATTATGAAGACTGCTCTGGAAAGGATTCCTTTACCTGGGGTTATTGGCCACCAGAAAAATTCAAGATTCTAATATATCTACCAGATACCAAAGAGTTTATTGTCAGCACCGAAAGTTACGATCGTTATGCCTTTCACAGTGATTTTACTGCTACCATAACAGATGGGAAGATTGCTGTAGAGAAGGCTAGTATATGGCCTAGTGAAGTTCTCCCTTTTATAGCTAGAGTCCTTTTGACACTAGCAATTGAGCTCTGTATTGCTCTTTTATTTTCTTACAGCAATAAAAAACAGATAGGTGTTATTACTATAACCAATGTAGCAACCCAAGCTCTTCTAAATGTCATCCTTTTTTCTATGACAAATTCAGGTACTGATTGGATTACTTTCTACTCCTTCTATCTACTACTAGAAATTTTTATTGTATTACTAGAAGGTTTTGTTTACATGCTTTCACTACGTCGATATGAAGTATTTACAGAGAAAAAATCAAAACCTTGGTTATACTCTGCCGCTGCCAACATCACATCCTTCTTCATTGGCCTCATACTATCTAGTTTAATTCCAGGGATGTTCTAGTCTACCTATTGCTTTCCTGTCTTATACAATCAATAACGGAGGCTGAAAATCAACTCAGCCTCCGTTATCTTTATAGGAAAATACATAACTATGAAAAGAAAATTGTCAAAATAAGTACTAACCCATTACTACTGTAACTTCATGAGTCTTACCATCTCTAGCTACAGGAATAATGTTGCCACTAACCTCTTTACCATCTACTATCAACTTTGCAACACCAGTAGATACATGGTTTGGATTCTCAATGGTAATCTGGTATACATTCCCACGGAATTCTCTAGTGATCTTATAACCATCCCAACTCTGTGGAATTGCTGGATCAACCATTAATCCATCATACTCTGGTTTAATACCAAGAATATACTGAGAAATCGCTACAAAGTTCCAAGAAGCAGTTCCTGTTAACCAAGAATTCTTTGCTTCACCAAAACGTTTTGCATCCTTACCTGCAACCATCTGTGAGTATACATATGGCTCAGTTCTATGAATCTCGCTATAATCCTCTGTATAAGCAGGAGCGATTCTTGTAAAATAATCAAATGCTTTGTCACCACGACCTAGTACTGCTTCTGCACACATGATCCATGCATTATTATGACAGAAGATACCAGCATTCTCTTTGTAACCACCTGGATAAGTAGAAATCTCGCCATATTCAACATAGTACTTTGTAAATGCAGGATTATTTAATACTAAACCGTATTTCGTACCTAGACGTTCTTCTACAGAATCCATTGCCTGAATTGCTTTTCCGTCTTCGATACCACAGCCACCCATTACGCAGAAGCCTTGTGACTCAATGAATATCTTACCTTCTTCATTCTGCTCACTACCAATTGGTCTACCATAATCATCATAAGCACGTAAGAACCACTGTCCATCCCATCCGTCCTTCATGATAATCTCTTTCATCTTATCTATTTCAGAATAAGCTCTTGCTGCTTCAGCAGAGTTCCCAATCTTCTCCATTAATTTCGCATATTCTGCACCGATGTAAGTAAACATACCTGCTATCATAACAGATTCTGCTACACGACCATCTTTTGAAGTGGAAGTCTGGAAGGACTCGCCTGGTTCTGTAGAGAAACAGTTTAAGTTCAAGCAATCATTCCAGTCTGCACGACCAATCAGTGGAAGACCATGAGGTCCTACATTATTAATAACATGATCAAAACTTCTCTTTAAATGATCAGCCAATGGCGTAGCTTTACTCATATCATTATCAAATGGAGTCATTACATCAAGAATTGAATAATCTCCTGTCTCTTTGATATAAGCTACCACAGCAAGAATTAACCATAGTGGATCGTCATTGAAGTTACCACCTATGGCGTCATTTCCCTTCTTGGTTAATGGC
>JAEZQN010000245.1 GCA_023441145.1 Bacillota bacterium | reverse complement strand
TTTGGGTATCTAAAGAGGATTTAGATTTTGTGAAATCTCATAGCGAACGCATTGTGGAATCCTTAAGTGAAAGTATTAAGCTTCTCATTGCGGAGGATAGAAGCTTAAGTAAAAATCAGTGCCTCATAGAAACCGATGGAAGGTATATTGATTGCAGTTTGGATATTCAGTTAAGTAACTTAATTACAGACTTAAAGCTGCTTCTAGTAAAGTAGAATGCTTTTGTTATAAGGGCTACTTGTCTTAATTAAGTATTTTAATATGTCGATACACAAAAAAGGAGATATGTGGAAAATGCCATTTTATCTCTGGTGTATGTTTTTTTCGTATAGTAAAATACGGCTTATATAGGTTAGGAGAAGAGATGTCATTTCAAATCGATTTTAACAAGTATAATGATTTGCTTAATCGATCATATGAGAAACAACTTGGCAAAGTGGTTAAGATTGTAGGTCTTACCATAGAATCAATTGGTCCTGATGCCAATTTGAACGATTTGTGTCTTATCGTTTCACAGGACAAAAAGCATTCCATAATGGCAGAGGTTGTAGGGTTTCGAGATGATAGAATACTTCTAATGCCATATCATAATGTTGAAGGTATTGGTGTAGGAAGTACAGTAGAGACTACCCATGAACCGTTGAAGGTTTTTGTTGGAGATGCATTACTGGGCAAAGCTCTAGATGGATTAGGCAATCCTATAGATGAAGAGTTTCTTAATTGTACAAGTACATATTCTGTAGAGGCGGCTCCTCCAGATCCTCTGACAAGAAAAATAATTGATGAGGTTTTACCGTTAGGAGTAAAAGCAGTTGATGGACTAATTACCGTAGGAAAAGGACAGCGTATTGGTATTTTTGCTGGTAGTGGCGTTGGGAAGAGTACTTTACTCGGTATGTTTGCTAGAAATACTAAAGCAGACATTAATGTAATTGGTCTAATCGGAGAGCGTGGAAGAGAGGTTCGTGAATTTATAGAGCGTGACCTTGGAGAAGAGGGCATGAGACGTTCTGTTGTCGTTGTAGCTACCTCAGATAAACCTGCTCCGATACGTAACAAAGCTGCTAAGACAGCTACTAGTATTGCTGAGTACTTTAGGGATCAGGGAAAGGATGTCCTACTTATGATGGATAGTTTAACCCGATTTTCTATGGCACAAAGAGAGATAGGTCTTGCTTCAGGAGAACCACCTGTTTCTAGGGGGTACCCACCTAGCGTATATGCAGAGATGCCTAAATTATTAGAGCGTGCTGGTAATGCAGAAAAAGGATCTATCACAGGTCTATATACTGTTTTGGTAGATGGCGATGATTTTAATGAGCCGATTACCGATACAGCTAGAGGTATCTTAGATGGACATATTATGTTGACAAGAAAGATGGCGAATAAAAATCATTATCCAGCCATTGATATATTACAGAGTATATCCCGTGTTATGTCTCACATTGCAGATAACGAGCACAAGGAGGCGGCTGGGAAACTAAAGAATATATTGGCCACCTATCAAGATGCTGAGGACATTATTAATATTGGCGCATATAAAGCGGGTTCTAATAAGTCAATTGACATTGCAATATCAAAGATAGATGCAGTAAATGCATTTCTACAGCAGGATGTAGATGAAAAGTTTGATTTTGATACTATTATAGAACAATTGATTGAAACAGTATCGTAGAAGATATAATCAAGAAACGCCTGATGGAGAGTGTGACGGTTGGCAAAGTTTATTTACAAATTACAAAGTATCTTAAACATAAAAAGTAAGATAGAGGAACAGGCGAAAAACGAGTATGCTATTGCAAAGCATCACTTAGATGAAGAGTATGATAAGCTACATTACCTGGTCTTAAAGAAGACTTCCTACGAGGACAAACTCAGAGGTGAAGTGGAATACATATTGAAAATCAAAGAAATTACCCGGTGTCATCAGGCTATAAAAACTATGGAATATCATATAGAAGAACAGAAAAGAAACATCAAGCTTGCCGAAAAAAGGCTAGAGAGAGCACGAATCAAAATGAATGAGGCGATGATTGAAAGAAAAACTCATGAGAAGTTAAAAGAAAACGCTTTTGAAGAATTTAAGAAAGAGGTAACTCATGAGGAGTATAAGGAAACAGATGAACTAGTCAGCTATAAATATAACAATGCGGACAATAGTGAGGAAGTGTAGAAGATGGCTAAAAACAATAATAAACTGGCTCCTATTAATGAAGGGGATGAACAAGAGGGTATTATAAGTAAAATAATTTCTATACTTATTTGGTTGTTTATTGTAGTAATTTTAATGAGTATTATTATAATTTTCATAAAACTAGATATTGGTAAGATTGGCTCTGGAGTGCTTCGTCCTATATTAAAGGATGTACCTGTGGTGAACTGGATATTACCGGAGGTCTCTGATACGATCATTGCTGATGAAGAGGGGTATGAATATGATAATCTTACGGATGCAGTAAATAAAGTAAAGGAATTACAGCAACAGCTTCAAAGTCTAGAAAAGACGAAGACAGAGAATGAGAAAACATTACAGGATTTAAACACTGAAGTTGCAAGATTAAAAGCCTTTGAAGAAGCCTCTGAAGAATTTAACAAAAGAGTATTAGACTTTGATACAAATGTGGTGATGAATGAGAAGGCACCAAGTATAGAAGAGTATATTGCTTATTATGAGGGCATAAATCCTGAGAATGCAGCTGAGATTTATAGACAGGTAATTGAACAGCAGCAGATAGAAGAAAAAATTAAGCTTGAAGGAGAACGTTATTCTAAAATGGACCCTGAGGCTGCTGCAAATGCTTTACAGGTTATGACAGGAGATTTAGACCTAGTAGCCAAGATTCTTATGAGTATGAACACATCTAAAAGTGCTTTGATTATGCAGGAGATGGAAGCAGACTTCTGTGCAAAGATTACGAAAAAGATGTCTCTTATGGCAAATTAGCCATATTGACATAGAACTAACTTATAAGGAGGTGAGAATATGACAAGTGTTAAGATGCCAACAAGCAGGATGGAGTCTATAGGAAAGTCTTCACTGGTAAAGGGAGATTTTGTAAC
>JAEZQN010000180.1 GCA_023441145.1 Bacillota bacterium | reverse complement strand
TTTGGGTTATGTTAGGCCTTACTGTTGTTGCATTTGCACTTGGTTTTAGTGGAAGTGTTAAGAAAACTTTGATTCAAGCCAGTGCATTAGTATTAATGTTTTTTGCTATAACCGTAGTGTTAAGGTTCTTTGGAAGATTATTTGGTTTTGTAGATGAACTATCAATTGCCTATGGAAAGGCTTGCGATATTATGTATAAGATTGTAGATATTGGTGTTTATGTTGTATTCGTGACGTTAGGAATCATGGCTTTAGTAAAGAAAGATTTGTTTGTTAACCCTGTACATAAAGCAGTAGATGGCTTTGTTCCACGTCCTCAATATCAACAGCCACAGCAATATGCAGGACAGCCACAGCAGTATGCAGGACAGCCACAGCAGTATGCAGGACAACCACAGCAACCTGTAGGTGGACCACAACAGTACGCAGGACAGCCACAGCAATATGCAGGACAACCACAGCAACCTGCAGGTGGACCACAACAATTTAATGGTCAGCCACAACAACCTGCTGGTGCACCACAACAGTTTAATGGTGGACCACAACAGTTTAATGGTGGACCACAACAACCTAAGTAAGATTATTTGAGATATTTTTAAAATAAAAAGCCTTTACAATAGTTATTAGTTGTGTTACTATAACGAAGGTAAAGAATTCCGATACTCAGATTTAGGACACTCCGACCTATCTCTTAGTATTTGGAGTATCAAAAAATTAGGAGGATTTACAATGATTAGCAAAGAAAAGAAACAACAAATCATTGCTGAATATGGTAGAACAGCTAACGATACTGGTTCACCAGAAGTTCAGATCGCTTTATTAACTCAGAGAATTTCTGAATTAACAGAACATTTAAAGAGCAATAAGAAGGATCATCATTCTAGAAGAGGTCTTTTAAAGATGGTAGGTCAGAGACGTGGCTTACTTGAATACTTAAAGAAGACTGATCTTGAAGGATATCGTACTTTAATCGAGCGTTTAGGATTAAGAAAATAATTTATGTTTACAAAACCTCACATACTATGTGGGGTTTTTGTTATGTAATAGAAAAAAACTCCAAAAGTATTCTAGGATGAAGATGGGTATACTATTTTTTGAACATAAATATAAAGTATTTAATTTTGTACATGATTTAGTACTTTATATTGCAAGTTTTGTCTTGTATGGTAAATTTAAATGTTTTATAATTGAATTTATGGAAAATTATATACACGAAAGGAGTCCTAGAAGTGGGATTTATAGACACAATTAAAGCAAGGGCAAAAACAAACAAGAAAACAATTGTTTTACCAGAATCTAACGATATTCGTACAATTGAAGCGGCATCCAAGGTACTTGCAGAGGAGATTGCGAATGTAGTCTTAGTAGGTAAAGAAGAGGAAATTAATAAATTAGCGCAAGGTTATGATATTTCAAAAGCAGCAATTGTTGACCCTGAGACATCAGACAAACTTCCACAATATATTGATTTGTTAGTTGAATTACGTAAAGCCAAAGGTATGACACCAGAAAAAGCAAAAGAATTATTAACCAAAGATTATTTGTATTATGGTGTAACAATGGTTAAAGCAGGTGACGCTGATGGTATGGTATCCGGTGCATGCCATGCAACTGCTGATGTTTTACGTCCATCCCTACAGATTTTAAAAACTGCACCAGGAACAAAGCTTGTATCATCATTTTTCTTAATGGAAGTTCCAAACTGCGAGTATGGTGCAAACGGAACATTTATTTTCTCAGACAGTGGATTAGTTCAGAACCCAACTAGTGAAGAGCTGGCTGTTATCGCTTGTAGTAGTGCGAAGAGTTTTGAATTATTAGTAGAAAAAGAGCCAATCGTAGCTATGCTTTCACACTCAACAAAGGGTAGTGCTAAGCATGCTGATGTAGATAAAGTAGTAAATGCTACAGCAATCGCTAAGGAAGAATGCCCTAATGTGAAGATTGATGGTGAATTCCAATTAGATGCAGCTATCGTTCCAAGTGTTGGACACTCCAAAGCTCCAGATAGTGATATTGCTGGAAAAGCAAACGTATTAGTATTCCCAGATCTTGATGCAGGTAATATTGGTTATAAGCTAGTTCAGAGACTTGCTAAAGCTGAAGCATTTGGTCCAATTACACAAGGTATTGCAAAGCCTGTAAATGACCTTTCCCGTGGTTGTTCCGCTGATGATATTGTAGGTGTAGTAGCAATTACAGCAGTTCAGGCTACGACAAATAAATAAAGAAACAAGTAAGATAGAGTACAGTTTTTAATGAAAACTGTATAAAAGGAGATTTAACATGAATGTATTAGTAATTAACTGTGGAAGTTCATCATTAAAATATCAATTGATTGATTCCAATACAGAGAAAGCATTAGCTGTGGGTATCTGTGAGAGAATTGGAATTGATGGACGTTTAAATCATACACCAGCTGGTGGAGAGAAGATTGTTATCAATGAAGAAATGCCAACTCACGAGAAGGCAATTAAGATGGTATTAGATGCCTTAACCAATAGTTCATATGGCGTAATCAAATCCTTAGATGAAATCAGTGCTGTTGGACATAGAGTAGTTCATGGTGGAGAGAAATTTGCACATTCTGTTATCATTGATGATGAGGTTATAAAAGCAATCGAAGAGTGTAATGATTTAGCGCCTCTTCACAATCCAGCCAACCTAATTGGGATTAATGCATGCAAGGCTCTAATGCCTAACACTCCTATGGTTGCTGTTTTTGATACAGCATTCCATCAAACCATGCCAAAAACTGCTTACATGTATGGTCTTCCTGTAGAGTATTATGAAAAATATAAGGTTAGAAGATATGGTTTCCATGGAACAAGCCATAGCTTTGTTTCTAAGAGAGCCATTGAACTTGCTGGATTAGATCCAAAGAACTCCAAAGTAATTGTATGTCACTTAGGTAATGGTGCTAGTGTTACAGCAATAAAGAATGGTGAATCCGTTGATACCTCCATGGGTCTTACTCCATTAGAGGGTCTGATTATGGGTACAAGAAGTGGTGACATCGATCCAGCCATTATGGAGTTTATTGCAAAGAAGGAAAACTTAAATCTTGAAGAAGTGATGAATATCCTTAATAAGGAATCTGGTGTATATGGTTTATCTGGTGGTGTATCTAGTGACTTTAGAGATTTAGATCATGCTGCAGAGGAAGGTAATGAACTTTGTAAAGAAGCAATCGATGTATTTGCTTATCGTGTAGTAAAATACATTGGTGGCTATGCTTCTGCAATGAATGGTGTAGATGCAATTGCCTTTACTGCAGGTCTTGGTGAAAATGATAAGAAGGTTCGTGCAGAAATTTCTTCTTACTTAGGATATCTTGGTGCTTTCATTGATGAAGAGAAGAATGATGTTAGAGGTGTAGAACGTATTATCTCTACTGACGACTCTAAAGTAAAGCTTTTATTAGTTCCAACTAACGAAGAACTTGCTATCTGCCGTGAAACTGTAGAGTTAGTTTAAATAGACCTAAATGTCCTTGCTTTTACTATGTTATGATTAGAAAATTGCAACAAATGGATTGACAAACCCTTATCTAATCAGTATAATAATAAAAGTGTGAAAATTAGGGAGAAATGGAGAACACAATGCTGATTGATTTAGG
>JAEZQN010000130.1 GCA_023441145.1 Bacillota bacterium | reverse complement strand
CCCATAAACACAGTATACTTATCCTTTTCCTGTAGCCTGTCCATTTCATATATGCTGTTTTTCATATCACTACCATCTTGTTTTACCGACATGGTTAGCTTTGGTCCATTCTTTAGTGTAAATAATTCAATACTATCTGCTTCCTTTTTTATATTAACCTTAGAATAAGCGGTGCCCCAAAAATCCTTTGACACTACCTTACGGTCAAACTGATTCAAAGGGTAAGAATCGACTCCAACCTTTTTTGCCCAAGCTTCATATCCATAATAGGCTGCAAGGCTAGTCCAGTGATGATCCGTTTTATAAAAAAGATATTCATCCTTATGTTCTGCTAGCTTGTTTGCAACATCAATAGTATTCTCTTCTCCTGCAATCTCTTTTATCTGCGTAAGGACAGTATTTTGATCATATTCCTGATTATAGGTTGGCAACCACTCAGGATATATATTACTTACTGTAGGAATCAACATAACTTTTATATTCAAGCTATTCTTATAAGTGTTTAAAAATTCTGTCACGTATTTATTGTTTTTCTCAGCAATGGTTTTGTCAACGTCCCTTTGCTCGTGTTCTTCAATAATATAATTATTTGGAGCAAAATAGACGCCATTTATCACTTTTCTACCTAATGCTTTCTCTGCATGTACCTTCATAGCAATAAAGTCATCCCTTGCAACAAACTGATCTGTAATATAGGTTTCATAATCCTTCGTATAGGAACCATCAAAGAGTCTCTCAAAAGAAAACTCTGGTCGTTCTGCTAATACCCTATTTTCACTAGCAGAAAATGCCTCGTCTGGCTTTAGCAGCGTAACTATAAAAAAACCCATTATTACCAAAAGAAAGGTTCCTATTGTAATTAGAGAGCCAACTTTTTTCACCTTAGGGATATTCATTTCCTCTTTTTTATGATCAATCATCTATTTATCCCCCTTAAAACCGAAAATATAAAAATGGATTATAGCTACTACCTACCAAGTAGGCAATAGATAACAAAAACAGTACTAGTAAGTAAAGATTCTCTCCAATCATATAACAGTACTGTAGGAATGGTTTTGCCCCTGCTACCCAGGCAGCTATCTTTTTCACCAATTTCTTTGGATAGTCAGTAGCACCTACCAATAAGATAAGAAGCAAAATCAAATTGTTACTAATAAAATAGTAGGTCTCTGTATTAACAATGCCTGCACCTGCTCCAAACATAGCGCCAAGATATGAGATGGCTTGTCCCAGATCTTCAAAGGCAAAAATAACCCAACTAATTAACACAATAATTAAAGTATAGCTATGTTGTAGAACAGACGGCCATTTGGCAATCCACTTTCCAAGAAAGAATTTTTCAACAAGAAGTAATATACCAAAATAAACACCCCAAGCCACAAAGTTCCAGCTAGCTCCATGCCATAGACCAGTTAGAAACCACACAATAGCAATATTACGAATCTGTTTCACCTTGGAACATCGATTCCCACCTAGAGGGATATAGAGATACTCTCTAAACCAAGTTCCAAGGGATATATGCCATCGTCTCCAAAACTCTGTAATACTTTTTGAAAGATATGGGTAGTTAAAGTTCTCCAAGAAGGTAAAACCAAACATTTTGCCAAGTCCAATGGCCATATCCGAATAACCAGAGAAATCAAAATAAATCTGTAGGGCAAATGCCAAGGCTCCAAGCCACGCGGTTACAACCGAGAGCTCACCAACGGGAATAACAGAAATCTGGTCCCATAGAATCCCTATGTTATTGGCAAAAAGGACCTTCTTTCCCACACCCGACATAAACCGTACAATTCCTTCAGAAAACTGGTCCACACTCTCTTTTCTATGATCCAGCTGTTCTGCAATGGTCTTATACTGTACAATAGGACCTGCAATTAACTGCGGGAACAAGGTAACATAGGTTCCAAAGGAAATGATATTCTTCTGTGCCTTACAATTGCCCCAGTATACATCAATCACATAGGACATGCTTTGAAAGGTATAAAAACTAATTCCTATTGGTAATGCCAACTTAAGAAGGGTAATATCCACTCCTGGAATAGCGTTGATATTATCTGTAATAAACCCAATATATTTGAAAAAACATAAACCACTAAGATTAAGCACAATGGATACTATCAGAGTAACCTTTGCTCTCATTGCCTTTTCCTGGTTCATGAAGTATTCTAACAAAATGCCTGTAACATAATCTAACAGTATTGTTGCCATCATCAAAAAAACATATCTCGGTTCTCCCCAAGCATAAAAAAAGAGACTGGTGATTAGTAAGATAAAGTTTTTGAACTTTCTTGGCACAGCAAAATACAATAGAATTACGATTGGAAAAAATCGAAAAAGATATAATAAACTACTGAATACCATACTATACTCCTTTAGTCATAAATCCTTACGCAAAGAAAAGGAAGATGCAGACGTTAATCTGCTTCCTCCTTCTAAAGATTTTATTTATGACATAATACCTTTCTTTAAAAGTACCTGTTCTATTTTATCATTATCGTTGGAAACGCAAAGAATGATATACTTTCCACTTTGGACTAACACAGGATTATTTAACTTGTTGACTTCTGTTGGTAGATAACCCTCATTCATATCAATATCATCCTTAAGCTTTTGGTTAAGTGCATCTTTCACCTGCTTGGCACTTTCCTCATCCTTTGCTTCGGCAACTACAATCTGTTCTGCAGATCCCCCAGAGCCTGCATAGGCTGACTTAGCAGTAAGCATAGTTATATCCACTGTCTGAAACACCACATCAAACATATCATCCTCAAGAGGTGTCAGCTCATCTGAATATTCACCTACTTCAAATATCTCCATGGCCAAATCTTTCACATCGATATCTATGTTAGTGGGTTTATTCGTCTGGGCCAAAGGACTATTAGAGGCAGCTCCACTACAGCTAAACAGACTAAAAGCTATTAGGCTACACATAAAAATGCTCCCCACTTTTTTAGCTTTAACCATGAATTTATCTGATACATGTATGTTCATCTCATAATTCCTCCAAAATCATTCTCCACTTATTTCTTCCTTTAAATAGTCTAACCATTTGATATAACTAGCTTTTCGCAAATGAATCCCATCTGTACTGCTATCCTCAGGTAAATACCCATTTTTATTACACAAAGAGCTATATAAATCTAGATATTCCACTTTTAAATCTGTACTCATTTTTTTCAGAAGTTCATTATGTTCTAGAATATTACTCTTTGAAAAAACAGGCTTTTTATCCGAGCAGCTTCTTGTAACCGGCAAAATCGATTGTACGTAAAGCTCAGCCGATGGTTGCAATTCCTTTATTTGTTGTATAAACTCTGAGTATTTCTGAATAAAAACATCAGAATATGGCCAGCCTAATTCATTAATCCCAAACATAAGATAGATTTTCTTAAACTGCTTCTTACTTAACGCCTCCAAGATAGTGCTCTTAGAACCTTTCTGTCTATCATACACAAAAGCTTTCTGAAAAGCATCACCTATATCTAGACTCTGGTATGCGTAAAAACTTGCACCGGTAATCTTACAGGTTTGTTTAAGGCCAACAACCAAAGAATTGCCTATAAAAGCAGTATCCTGAAATTGTTGTCCATGTTCTTCCTTATTACTCTTTTTATCACTAGGAATTACTTTCTGATCATTATACTCTTCATAAGTTTTGTCTTTGCTTAATCCACCTTGACTCTTCGTCTCCACTGATTGTATATCTAAAACATCCTTTATTCCTTCTGATGATATTGTAGGAGTACTAGCTACCAAGTCTTTTGTTACCTCAGTCCTATCATCAGATGCATAGACATCGCCCTTTGAATCCCAAAAGCCAGGAGTGAAATACCCAATACCTACTACAAAAAACATTACCAATAGAGCACATATTCCCACACAGAGTTGTACTCTCCATATTTTACTTTTACTATGTATCTTCGCAAGTTTTCTAATAGATGGGGGAGTTGTGAGTTTTCCATCTAACTCTACTAGCTCCATCTCTAGCGTTTTATTCAGTTTATCAAAATACTCTACTTCATGGTAGAAAGAAGGGTCTTCCATAAAATTAAGATCGATATGTATATCTTCGATAGGTTCCCTCTTACATAAAGTCTCTCTATACTCTTTCAGCAAACCCGATGATTCTAGATGAGATATAAACTCATAATTCTCTAGTAACTCATAATCATCTGAGGCTTGCTTCCTTTGTCGGGTAGTTCGGATTGAACAATATTCTATGTCATACTCATCATTTGCAGAATCCTCATAATCCTCATATCTCATCCTTTCATACCCTCAACCTTATACAATTCCTAAATTAGGTAGCTGTCTTACGTCTCATTGGGCCATTCATGGGCCTTCTATTGTATCCTATTGATCGTCTGAAATAGTTGATTTTTTGATTTATTTACTTTCTGCATACATTATTATTTTGTACTCGTTTATGCCTTTCGTCAATAGACTTTCCCTAAAATAATAAAATTTAATAATTCGTAATACTCTATTAATTATTTGCCATGAATATTTTTCTAAATCTTCTTGTTTTAGCCATTTATCAGAAAAATATCTTCCCTTTTACTCAAAAAAGAATTATAATATAGAAATAGGATATAATTTATTTGGAGAAAGGAAGATGGCGTTATGAAGAAATTCGGAAAGTTTTTACTTGTCACAGCAACTTTAGCAGCTGTAGCTGGTGGCGTATTATATTTGGTAAAAAAAGTAGCAAATAAAGATTCTAACGATGATTTTGATGATTTTGATGACGATTTCGATGATGACTTTGACGATTTCGATGATTCCGATGAAAGTTCCGACAATAACAACGACCGTGAATATGTATCAATAAATATTAATGATGTTGCTGAGGACAGCGAGGAAGACAGCGAGAATTAATTTTTACAACAATATTGGCTATGGTACTAAGTACCATAGCCTTGTTTTTGTTTTCATATTAATTTAGATATACTGCAAAGTTTTCATTGCATAATGAATGCCATCCTCATTGACATCCTTTGTAATGAAATCAGCCAGAGCTTTGGCTTTTATCGAACCATTGCCCATACAAATTGCTGTATCTACCACTTCTAGCATCTCTATGTCATTATTACTGTCACCTACACCAACTGTGTGCTCTAAGCCAACCCCTAATCTTTCTGCCATTTCTTCTATTCCCGTGCCCTTTGTACAACCCTTTGGAAGGATTTCAACAAGTCCGTCTGTCATAATACCATTATCAGTTCTTTCATGAAAAATTGCCTCATAATCCTTCTCAAGCGCCTGAACAAAGCCCTTCTTATCTTCTTCAATCATATCATTTGGTAGAAGACAGGTAATTTTACTCGCCTTAACCTCCCTATAGTGATCAAAGCCAATACAAACTTCACCAAGAGTTCTGATAAAGTTACGATAATAGTAACGGTTGTCTTGAAAAAACTCTCTCTCAATATAGACATTGTCATGTCCTTCATACACATAGGATATGTTGTACTTTTTTAGTAATTCAGTCAAATGAAGGATTTGATCATAGGAGAGCTCCATTATCTTTAGCAACTGATTTTCATATTCTAGAGCGGTTCCTCCACCATATACATAACCATCGAAGTCAAGGTCAGTAACCACCTTAGGTAACATACATTTTGTTCTTCCTGTACATACAAAAATCTGGTGCCCCACTTCTTTTAAACGCTTTAAGGTTTTCGCTGTACTATGGCTTACCTCTTTATTTTGGTTTATTAATGTTCCATCAATATCAAAAAATATAATTTTCTTATCTATCTTCATATTCTTATCCTTTTGTCTAACTTGTTTACAGTTTCATAATTACAGATTAGCAAAGATTATACTGGTAAAGAGAATTGTATATCCCATGTTTTTCCATTAATTCTTGGTGTGTACCAGACTCTGTGATGCCATCCTCCGTCAGCACAATAATCCTCTTAGCATTTCTTATGGTAGTGAGACGATGGGCGATTACAAAGGTGGTTCTGTTCTTTGATAGCTTTTCTAAAGAAGCTTGTACCACCTTTTCACTTTCATTATCTAGAGCAGAGGTCGCTTCATCAAAGATTAGAACAGGAGGATTCTTTAAGAATACTCTAGCAATACTGATTCTCTGCTTCTGGCCTCCTGAGAGCTTCACACCCCTTTGTCCAATATAGGTATGGTAGCCTTCTGGTAGTTCCATAATGAAATCATGCGCATTGGCATTTTTCGCTGCCTCAATAATCTCCTCCTCTGTGGCATCTAATTTACCATAGCGTATATTATCATACACCGTACCTGCAAAGAGGTAGACCTCCTGCTGCACAACTCCAATACTATTTCTAAGTGAGCTTAGGGTAATATCCTTTATATTTTTACCATCCATATAGATATCACCTTCACTAACCTCATAAAATCTAGGAATTAAGTTGCACATAGTTGTCTTACCAACACCAGACTGTCCAACTATAGCAACATATTCTCCTGGGGCTACGTCTAAGTTTATATTACTAAAAACCTCGTTGGTGGTGTCATTATAGCGAAACGAAACATTTTCGAAACGTACGCTTCCTTGAACATTGGTAATGTCTGTAGCATTCTCATTATCCTTAATGTCAGGTTCAATCTCCATGATATCCATAAACCGTTCAAATCCAGTAATACCATTCTGAAATTGCTCTACAAAATTAATCAGTTTCTTAACTGGATCCATTAAGATATTGCTATATAACAAAAAGGTTACCAAATCACCTACTGCAATTACTTTATTAGCAATCAAAATTCCACCACCAGTAATCACTACTACGTTAATTAACGAAAGAAAACTATTCAAACCAGAATGATAGGTAGCCATAGCAATATAACTGTTCCTCTTGCTATGAAGAAAGCGAGAGTTACCATCTTTAAACTTCTCCATTTCCTCAGCTTCATTAGCAAATGACTTTACCACACGGATTCCAGAGAGATTATCCTCAATTCTAGCATTTACCTCTGCTATCTTCTCCCTGTTCCTACGAATAGCCTTCTTCATTCTACCAGATACAAAATAGGCAAATAGGAACATTAAAATGACCACTACAAAAACCGCTAAAGTAAGATACACATTGACAAAAGACAGAATCACAAAGGTACCAATAAACTTAATAGTGGAAATAACCAAATCCTCTGGCCCGTGATGTAATAGCTCTGTAATATCAAATAAGTCATTGGTAATACGGGACATAAGTTGCCCTGTCTTCTCATTGTCAAAAAAATTATAGGAAAGCTTTTGATAATGTGCAAAAATGTCATTTCTCATATCAAATTCCATCTTGGCACCCATCATATGGCCTTTATAAGTAACAAAATAGTTACAACAGTATTCCACGATCGCTAAAAAAAACATTATTCCCGCAAGTAATACAATAATCTTTACTGTCTTCCCTCCTACTGTGTTTACCAAT
>JAEZQN010000103.1 GCA_023441145.1 Bacillota bacterium | reverse complement strand
TGGGCTTTATGGCATTAGTAAATGTCATTGCCATTATACTACTTCACGATAAGGCAATAAAGGCGTTAAAGGATTATAAAAAGCAGAAAAAGAAAGGCATTGATCCTGTCTTTGTAGCAAAGAATGTAGGCATTATGGACACAGAATGCTGGGAAGAAGCAAATAGTCCTTCTTCACAAGAATAAAAATAAACACCCAGATACTACAAAACCTAAAGTGGTTCGTAGAATCTGGGTGTTCTTTTATGCTATGTATGGATTAAGCCTATAGCCTTCCGCCACCGCCACCATGAGAGGCACCACTACTTGATGTGTGAGATGAACTTCCTCCACCAGAAGAAGAGGAGGACTGCATCTTTACTTTAGTTACATTGCTATACATATACACATCACGTTTTTCATTAAGAATCATACTTCCATCTCGTACATATTCCTTGGCCTTAGTACGTTTGATGGCAGTGTTCATCTTGGCTGCCATGACAATAACAATTACTAAAGCTAGAGTAAGAGATACACCAAGAGCAATACCTTCATAGATGAGATAATCTTTTGTTGTTTTTATCTTATGATTAGTATCATATGGAGTGCCGGCTTTTGCTTCTGCTAGAAATTGTTCCGTTAGGTCTAAGTACTTATCAAAAGCTTTGTAATACGCTTTATCCCTTAAAAATGGGGTAACCTGATCGTTTATGTAATTGATGCCGTAAACAGTAAATGCTGTTTCACCATAACCCCGAGCAGTTAAATAGTAGTCCCCAAGTTCCGTGCTAAAGAGATATAAAATACCACTATGCTTGCTTCCGATTCCATAGTTATTATAGTCAAAAAAGTCATCCGCATAATCTCTGGCCTTCATACCCTCTAAGGAAGTGTTGGTTACTACAACTGCATCAAAATCATATTTTTCTACGATAGTATTAATTTTATCAGATAGGGCTTTCTCTTCGCTATCTGATAATAAATTGGCATCATCTACGACTCTTTTTGAGTTAGTGTCTGCTAGTACAGTGGTAGGTAAAGCAAATGCCAATAAGAGAGTGGTTACCAAACATAATAATTTTTTCATTTAAAGAACCCTCCTAATAGTAAGATTACATTACCAACTGCTGCAAAGCCTGCAAATAGTCCAAAGAGCCATGCGCAGAATCTGCCTTTATCCACAGGAAGTTTACCTACAAGTTTTCCAGTCTGTCCATTCATAGCAAAGGTATACATCTTGCCTTTATATTTAGTGTTTAGCATCCAAACAGGAAGCATAGCATACTTGATGCTGCCATTTTCAATATGTATATTGGAGTTTTTGATAGTAACAGAATGATATCCTGTAACGGTACTTTTAAATGCATCCTCTGTGCTGTTCTTAACACGAAGATTCGCACGAGGAATACTAGCCTCTGAATCTACATCGTATTTATCAGCAAGATAGCCAGCTAAATAAGCTGATTGAAAATCAACCATATCACTGTAGTTAAATGGTTCAATAGCATCCATATAGGCGTCATCCATCTTAGACGAACCATCTGCTGGGATTCTGTCAAATCCTATAACACCAGCACGAGTGGCATTATAATGACTAGTTTTGGTGTAGCGGTATTCCCCAGAAGTCCAGGTGTTGACAGTAGTAGCATCAAAGAGAATTCTAGCATCTGCATCACAGTCAAATAACCAGAAAGGAACGTAAAGACCAGTAATCTTATCAATACGATTTTCTGATTTGAACATCTTTGGTAAAAGAGGTTTTCCTTTGTAGAAATTACGAAGGGCTGTTTTGGCAGCTTCCTTATCAAGCTTAAATGGTATTACATAGTTAGGTTTGTTCATACCAGACATTTGTCCAGCAAGAACAACAGGGTTACCACAATATACACATTCTGTAGCAGCAGTGTTGCCATCACCAGCAATCTGAGCACCACAGGATTGACAGATGTAACCAGTAAGCCCATCTAACTCTTCGCCTACGTAACCTTCCCAATTTAAGTCATCACTTTGTTGTTCGGCTTCAAGAATCTTATCATATTCAGTAAGCTGTTCCATTGTAAAACTATTGTCACAATATTCGCATTTCATCTGCTGAGTATGACTGTCAAAGATTAGTGGGGCGCCACAATTGGGACATTTGTATTCCATTGTATTATCCAAAGTATTTCCTCCTCCTCATTACTTATTATTTGACATCGCTATCGTCAAATAGATCTCCACATTCTGGACAGAACTTAGGTGGATGTGCAGGATCTGTTGGCTCCCAACCACATTTATCACATTTGTATAACTTGACGCCTGCTGGCTTTGGTTGTCCACATTCCATGCAGAACTTGCCTTTATTTGTTACGCCGCAGCTACAAGTCCAACCATTTTCCTCTGGTTTTGGTTTCCCACATTCCATACAGAACTTGCCAGGGTTATTAGTTGCACCACAACCACAATCCCATCCGCCTTCTGTACTTGCTGGTTTCGCCTGGGTAGGTGCTTCAACGGCTTGTTGCTGTTGCATCTGTTGCTGTTGCATCTGCATCTGTTGTTGCTGTTGTCCCATTTGGAACAAGTTTTGAGTATTCATACCACCAGCATTCTGTGCCATATTCATACCCATAAAGCCCATCATTGCTCCATTGTCGTTAGAAGCAGCAGCTCTCATAGCATCTGCCTGAGCACCAGTTAAGGTAGCAGCAGCCATATTAGGATCACGCATAACTGCAGTTCTTTGCAGCTGTTTAATCATATCTTCGTCTTCTTTAGAAGCAGTTACAGAATTTACACCAAAGGAGAATACTGCTAAGCCTCGAAGCTCAACCCATTTCTTAGAAAGTACCTCATTGAGAGCATCTGCGATTTCCATCGTATGTCCTGGTAAAGCAGAGTAACGAATGCCCATATCAGATATCTTTGCAAAGGCAGGTTGAAGAGCAGTTAATAGCTCTGTCTTTAACATGCTATCGATCTTATCTCTAGTATACATGTCTTCTACATTGCCACAGACATTAGTAAAGAATAAAAGAGGATCGACCATTCTGTATGAATATTCACCATTACAGCGAATAGAGATATCTACATCAAGATTAATGTTACGATCTACAACACGGAAAGGAACAGGGTTAGGAGTACCGTATTTGTTACCTGCAATTTCTTTGGTATTGAAATAGTAAACTCGTTGATCTTTACCGGTATCACCACCAAAGGTAAAACGTTTTCCAATATTTTTAAAGGTTTGTTTAATGCTTTCTCCCAGACTGCCAGAGAAGATACTTGGTTCAGTTGAGCTATCGTAGATAAATTGTCCAGCTTCTGCACAAACCTCTACAATCTTACCCTGCTCGATAATCATCATACATTGTCCTTCATTTACTGCAATCACAGAGCCATTGGTAATGATGTTATCAGATCCTTTTTTATTAGAAGAACCTTCTGCAATTTTCTTTTGAGCTTTGATTACTAATACATCACTTTCCATAGCATCACAGTAGAAGAACTCTTTCCATTGATCTGCTAAGACACTACCAACTGAGCCTGTTGCCGCATTAATGGCTCCCCCAAATAGATTTGAGACTACCTTTTTTAAACCCATATCAAAATCTCCTTTACAATAATAATTATTATAGACCTCATCGAGAGATAAATATGTAGATAGAACAGTTATTAATTTAACGGTCTATTACTAATAGTTTATCATATTTATTAATAAAAGTCGATAAACCCATGAATTAGTTGAATTAATATGGAGTAAAATTACATAAAAGATAGATTGCTATTTACAGTAAAGGATAAATAGGTATAAAATTGAATAAGTTTAAGAATTAACAAAGAGTAAACACCAATAATATTTCATAAAGGAGAGTCAGTATGCTAAGAATTGAGCATTTAACAAAGACCTATGGGGAAAAGAAGGCTGTAGATGATTTGAGCCTAACTATTAGACAGGGTGAGATTTATGGTTTTATTGGTCACAATGGGGCTGGTAAGACTACTACAATTAAGGCTTGCTGTGGGATTCTCGGGTTTGATCAGGGGGAGATCTTTATAGATGGAATCTCAATAAAGAATGCACCTCTAGACTGTAAGAAGATGATTGCCTATATTCCAGATAATCCAGACCTATACGAATTTATGTCTGGAATTAAGTTTTTGAATTTTGTGGCTGATATCTATGGAGTACCTAAGAAAGAACGTGAGAATAGAATTCGAGAATACTCAGATAAGTTTGACTTAACAAAGGATTTAGCTCAACCAATTAGTGCCTATTCCCATGGTATGAAACAGAAGCTGGCCATTATAGCTGCCCTCCTTCATACACCAAAGCTAATAATAATGGATGAACCTTTTGTTGGTTTGGACCCTATTGCATCTCATTTACTAAAAGAAATTATGCGTAATCACTGTATGAATGGTGGTGCCATCTTTTTCTCTACTCATGTTCTTGAAGTAGCAGAAAAGCTTTGTGATAAGGTAGCAATTATTAGGAATGGTAAACTTGTGATTTCCGGAACCATGGATGAGGTTCGTGGTAATACATCCTTAGAAAATGTATTTTTGGAATTGGAGGAAAAGCATGCTGAAAGTATTGATTAAATCTCGTTTCCAATCTTTATTTTATTCAATGTTTAAAGCGAACAAGAAGAAAAAGGTTACCAGTACTAGCCTGTTAAAGGGAATCGGAATCGGAATATTAGCAATCTATGTTATCGGCTGTCTTATGTTTGCTCTAGGAAGTCTATTCTATACCCTATGTGAGCCAATGATAACCTTTAATTTAACCTGGCTCTATTTTGCTATGGTTGGTATTGTAGCCTTTGGACTATGTTTTATAGGAAGTGTCTTTACTACACAGACTCAATTATATGATGCTAAAGATAACGAAATGTTACTTTCTATGCCAATCCCTTCTAGCTATATATTAGCAAGCCGAATCATTATGCTATTGGGCCTAAACTATATGTATGAAGCATTAGTAATAATCCCTGCCATAGTGGTGTATTGCATGGTTAGTAGTGTTACAGTGTTAGGTATTCTAATCTTTTTTATTGGGTTTTTGTTACTACCGTTTTTGAGTATGACCTTATCCTGTATTATTGGATGGCTGGTTGCTTTAATTACAGCTAGAATGAGGAATAAAACCATCATTACTATGGTGTTATCCCTTGGATTTTTAGGGGCATATTTTTATCTCTACAGTAAGATGAGCCAGTATATGCAGATCATAGTGAATCATCTTGGAGATTTTGCTGAAGGAGTAAGGAGAGCCTTTTACCCATTTTATCAGTTAGGTGTTGCAGTGGCGGATCACAACTGGCTCAGTCTTTTACTATATGCTATCTGTGCCCTGTTACCATTTGCCTTACTATATATACTCCTGTCAAAGAGCTTTATCCGTATGACTACTACGAAACGTGGTGCTGCTAGGGTTGTCTATAAAGAGAAGCAGTTAAAGGTAAATAGTCCAAAGGGAGCACTTATAAGAAAAGAATTAAAGCATTTTACAAGTAGTGCCATGTATATGATGAATGCAGCATTAGGCGTAGCATTTTTAGTAATAGGGGCCATAGTTTTCCTTGTCAAACAGAATACCTTACTGGAAGAATTAAATAAGGTTAGTGATTTTAAGGAGTTTTTTATACCTATCGTGATTATAGTTATATCAGGTCTCACAGCGATGAATTTTATATCGGCACCTTCCATTTCCTTAGAGGGTAAGAACCTATGGATTGCTCAGTCTATTCCAGTAAGGACCATAGATATCCTGATGGCAAAGGTAGATATGCATTTAATTGTTTGTATCCCTCCTGTTTTGTTTGCCTCTACAGTTTCTGTGATTGTAATAAAACCGGATTTACTGTTAACGATTCTTCTATACTTAGTTCCAATTATGTTTACTATATTCTCCGCACTCTTTGGCCTTGTATTGAATTTGAAGTTTCCTAAGTTTAACTGGACCAATGAGACAGTAGCGGTTAAGCAGAGTCTAAGTGGTATCCTGACAATGTTTGGCTCCATGGCTATTGTTATTCTACCTATCATTTTATATGTTGCTGTATTTGCTAATATCTTACCAATAGAAACTTATATGTGGTTGGTATCTGTAGTGTTGGCGATTATCTGCTTAGGCCTATATGAATATATCAAACGCGGAGGTACTAGGATTTTTATGGAACTTACCAATTAACCAAGGATGGTAATCAATTTATCTTCCCTACTCCATATATTGATAGTAAGAATGGAGTGGGGAAGATTTTTATGGTAAAGAAACAATTTTATTTTACGGGAAATGGAACAAAAGAGGAACCATTTGAAATCCATAATGAGGAGGAGTTTATTGCTTTTTCTCTACAGTGTATGCGGGAGACAGAGTATCTTTATTATATACTTAAAAATGACTTAGACCTTTCTAGATATTTATGGTATCCCATTGGAGCATTGGAAAGTCAGTTGACAAATAGAGAGTGGAGAAGAGGTTTTTATGGTAGCTTAGATGGTGGTATGCACTATATTAAGGGGATTAAGCTAGACGTACCAACGGAAGCCGGAGAACTTCATTGTCTTGGGTTGTTTGCTATGCTTGGAGCATATAAAAGTGAGAACCATATACAGACAGAGGTAAAAAACTTAAGGGTGCAATACGACAGTCAATCCTGTGTTTTAACAGCAGATGATACGTATTTTGGTGGTATTGCTGGGCTTATCTATAATAGCTGTGTTAAGCATTGTTTGGTATCTGGTAATATGATTTTTTTAGGGGATAACAAAGGGGTATATGCAGGAGGAATTGGAGGAATTCTTAGGGATTCCTCAAAGTGGGAGGAGAAGGAAAACGCAATGATCTTAGATTCTAGTTTTCATGGTTCTATCCTTGCAACCATAGTGAATAAGGAAGTACCAAAGGTATATCTAGGTGGAATTGTTGGAAGCATACAAAGTAAAAATAGTGAGGTTTGTCATTGTATAAGTCGTTCTTTCCTTCATGGAGGATTTACGGGGAATATAGCAGGAAGTGTAATGGAAGGCAGTATTAAGGATTGATAGTTGCCTTGTTCACCTAAGTGTTTTATAATAAGTGGTACAATCAAAAGAAAAAAGAAGGTCAGTGGCATGTTGTTTTCAAATAGGCAATTGAGAAAACTGATGATACCTTTAATCATAGAACAAGTTTTGGCAGTATCCGTTGGTATGGTTGATATTGTTATGGTATCTTCAGTAGGAGAAGCAGCAATCTCAGGGGTATCTCTGGTTGATATGATAAATGGTTTATTGTTAGCAGTCTTTGCTGCATTGGCCACAGGTGGGGCAGTAGTTACTGCCCAGTACATAGGGGGT
>JAEZQN010000110.1 GCA_023441145.1 Bacillota bacterium | reverse complement strand
GGTTTTCTTACCGGTAAAATTACCTTTTCCAGCTATGATACATTGTGCTTTTCCAACTACTCGATTCGCCTTATAACTTAAGGTATAATCTTTATTTTTAACTAGGGTCTTACCCTTGTAGGTTATTGTAGGTGATTGTAACTGAGCCTTACCAGTATAGGTCTTATTTGAAATTTTAGTAACCTTACAAGAAGTTATAGAAGCCTGTTTAACGACAATTTTAGCGGTACCTGACAACATATCCGATACCTTTGTCACTAAAGCATTATCATCTCTATTAGTTACCCTACAGAAATAATACATCGTTCCAACCTTGGTTAATGGCGGTATATAACTTGCATTTGTAGCCCCCTTAATAGAAGTAGCTTTTCCATTATTAGAGGTTTTTACATACCACTGATAGGAAACATTGACCATATTAACTGGAGATATTGCTACCTTTAACGCAGTAGCCTTACTTCCGTATGTATAAGTCTTACTAGTAGGACTTGTAACAATATCAGGTTTAGCTGCATTACTTGGTTTTACATCTACCACATATTTCAATACATCGCTGTCCGCAAAGGAGTTATAAACAGCGATAACTTGTAATGTATTATTCTTTCTTATGATAAATGGCTCATAATAACGGAAAGACTTTGTATTCGCTTCAGTAGGATTGGTACCATCTAGTGTATAATAAAGTACAGCATCTTTTGTAGGCGAGGAAAGGTCTACTTTTAGATAGTCCTCACCATATACCGCATTTATAGTCGGAACTTCTGTCTTGTTTACAGGTTCTTGAATTACTCCAATACTATTATCAGAAGCACCAGAATCTAAAATACATTTTGGTCCATAATCCTCCCACAAAACCTCTTCCTTATGTTGTCCTGACATATCTAAAAACTCAATCATGTCCTGACTACGATTAAAAAATGTATATCTTATTCTATCTCCCTGATCCGGATCATTCCAGGTGCTATCTACTACATACCAGGAATCATTTAATCGAATTTTATTCCATGCATGGCTATCACTAGTAACTAGGACACAATCTATTCCTAGTCCATTACATAATAGTGCAAAGCTTTTGGCATATGCTGCACATACACTCTCTTTTTGAACAAAGACACTATAAATACTTTGATCGTACTCACCAGATTCATAGGTTACATTTTGAACTAACAAATTATGAAGCGCAACTTCCTTTTCCTGAACAGAAGCATTTGTATTAATTTGATTATAATATTCTTGTATATTAGCAGCCATTTGTTCTGTAACTTGCTTTCTATAGATACCATCCTTAAATTCCTCAAACACACTTAGTGCTAGGAAGCGAACACCGTTTAACTCACCCCATCCATAATGGCGATCTATAAAATAATATTGGGGATTAGAAAAGATAAAAATTAGCAATACTTCTTTTGCTTCGTCATAAGTAAGTTCACCTACTGCTACATATTTAGCATACAGTTTATTATTTTTATATATATCAAAGCTTTCAGTTCCCTCTAAATAAGATAGGCACATAAAATTCAGTCCATCATAGAACTTCTTTTCTTGGCTACTCATTTGATTATAGTAATAATATGTAGAATAACTTTCCCATTTTGAGAGATACGCAGCAGACGCTTTTTTATTATAAATCTGGGAGGAATCTATATGTTCTGTATAGAATCCCTCTATTTCCTGAACGCCTGTCCTATTCTCTATGTCTTCAGATGCATAAACAGGCCAACGAGTGAACCCCACAAGGAACAACACAACTCCAATAAATAAAAAGACTATTTTCTTATTATGTTTCATATGTTCTTTCATGCTTCATCCCTCTCTTTCTCTAATACTATTATCGACACATATAAACAAGTTCTTATTCTAATTTATGATATAATAGAAAAATCTCTATAACGTATTGTTATAGAGATTCTCCATGTATGTAACTATGCAGCTTAATAATTATTCTATCACTTTATTCATCCAATTCTCATCGCCATATTCCTTAATCTGCTTCACCATTCGATTAAGAAAAGAAGTCAAATTTGGATTGTCATCCTTATTCTGTGGATACCATATATTAGTACGAGAAAAACCATAGGAAGCACCTGCTTGCTGTCTTGGAACACCCCACACAGCTTTACGGCTTCTTTCCTTCATTGGCAAAAGCACACAGTTCTCTTCCTTAGCTACTGCATTAAACAACTGCTCATAATCCTCTCCATCTGAAGAAGATTTAAGATAGATGGATTGATATTGTTGATACACTGTGGCATGCTCATACCAACCAACTACTGTAGTAAACTTATGATCAGGATGATTGGCACAGAATACGACTAATACATCCTCTACAACACCTTCATTCTCTAACAACTCACATCCTGGTATCTTATTAATAAATAATTGGTTCTTCGAATTACCAGGTGCCTTAGTCTCCATATATCCAAGGCAATACTGACCAGCCTCACTTACAATATCCCTTGCTTTCAACTTTGTACTAATAAAATTATACTGTTCGGGTATATCCTTTGACCTTCTAGCATAAGCTCCCCCTATTATAGGTTCATCTCCCCCATTATCCAGGATTCCTCTATAATATTTCATCCATGCAATATTACAAAATACTAAACGCATTTTCAAAAATCCTCCTTCGCCATTTCTTATATTATATCATTTTTTTACTTAGACGTATAATAATTCTTTTTGGCACTCCTTTTGATTATCGACATAATAAAGGAATACATAAAGTTATTTGGAGAAATGCCTAATCTCTTTGTATAAACAGTTATCATTATGTCTATATTATATACAAATATTTTGTAAGGAACAAAGAGTTTCGCAAGTGAAACTCTCCACCTGTGCCCCGTTAGAAAGCTGTTTTGTTACCTAGGATATTGCGAAGTAATTTCCTGGGTGACAAAAAAATCCCCTTGAGTTAGGACCTCAAGGGGACTTAAAAGCGAATTGCTTATTTATAAAGTTCTACTAATCTTAATAAGTGTTCGTAGCGTTCCTTAGCTGCTTCTTCAGAATCCTTAAATAACTGTTCTGCACGTTCTGGGAAGGAACGAGCAAGACGAGAATAACGAGTCTCATTATTTAAGAAATCTTGGTAAGAGCCATCGCCTGGTTTAGAAGTTAAGGTAAATGGATTCTTGCCTTCTGCTTTAAGCGCTGGGTTGAAGGAGAATAAGTTCCAGTATCCAGACTTAACTGCTGCCTTCATTTCATCTTGACAGTGGTTCATACCACCTTTGATTCCGTGAAGTTCACATGGAGAGTAACAGATAAGAAGGGATGGACCATTGTAAGCTTCTGCCTCTGCAATTGCTTTAATAGTCTGAGCTGGGTTAGCACCAAGAGCAAGTTGTGCTACATATACGTAGCCATAGCTCATAGCGATTTCAGCTAAGCTCTTCTTACCAACTTCCTTACCAGAAGCTGCGAACTGACAAACTTCACCTAGGCTACTTGCCTTAGAAGCCTGACCACCAGTATTGGAGTACATTTCTGTATCGAATACCATAACGTTTACGTTTTCACCAGAAGCAAGAACGTGGTCTAATCCACCGAAACCGATGTCATAAGCCCAACCATCTCCACCCATAATCCATACGGATTTCTTAGCGAGATATTGTTTCTTATCTAATACTTCTGTAGCAGTTTCACATCCAGCCCCTGCAACTCTTTCAAGTTCTGCAACTAAAGCTTCTGTTGCTGGAGTATTTTCTCTAGTCATGTCCTTAGTATCCATGAATTTAGCAATAGCAGCCTTTAAAGCATCATCTGCTTTATCAGAAGTAGCCATTTTTTCAAGTTTATCAATCACTTGATCACGTAATACTTTTTGTCCAAGGTACATACCAAAGCCGTGCTCAGCATTGTCTTCGAATAAGGAGTTAGCCCATGCTGGTCCCTTATTAGAATCTTTATTTACAGTGTATGGGCAAGCTGCTGCTGGACCACCCCAGATAGAGGAACATCCTGTAGCGTTGGAGATATACATTTGCTCACCGAATAACTGAGTAACCAAACGAGCATAAGCGGTTTCAGCACATCCTGCACATGCTCCGGAGAACTCAAGAAGTGGTTGGTTAAACTGAGAACCTTTAACAGTGTTATCAGCTGGCATACCAGGTTTTTTACCTACATTTGCTACTAAATAGTCCCAAACAGGTTGTTCATGAGATTGAGATTCCTGTGGAACCATAGCGATTGCTTTACCAGGAACAGGACAAACAGTAATACATTCTCCACATCCCATACAGTCAAGTGGGGATACGCTCATTGTATATTTGTATTCTCCAGCCTTAGGCTTAGTATCAGCAAGCTTAATATGAGAAGGCGCAGCCTTCACTTCTTCTTCATTTAACATGAATGGACGAATTGTTGCATGAGAACATACAAATGCACAGTTGTTACATTGAATACATTTCTCAGCATCCCATTCTGGAACCATAACTGCTGTACCACGTTTTTCGTAAGCAGAAGCACCTACTGGGAACTGACCATCTGCCATATCCTTAAATGCGGATACTGGAAGGCTATCACCATCGTTTAATGCAACTGGAATAAGAATTTCTTCTACCATCTTCACTGTTTCAGGAAGACCAGTTAATTTAGCTGGAGCTTCATCAACTTCAGGATTAGACCAAGAAGCAGGAACTTCAACTTTGTGAATTGCATCTACACCAGCATCGATTGCTTTGTAGTTCATTTCAACTACTGCATCACCCTTCTTACCGTAGGATTTCTTAGCAGCGGATTTCATGTATTCTACAGCTTCATCGATTGGCATTACGTTAGCTAATTTGAAGAAAGCAGATTGAAGGATTGTGTTAGTACGTTTACCCATACCAATTTCCATTGCTTTATCAATAGCGTTGATTGTATATAACTGAATGTTGTTATCTGCAATATATTTCTTAGCTGCAGCATTAAACTTAGAATCAAGTTCTTCGTCAGACCACTGGCAGTTTAACATAAAGATTCCGCCTGGCTTAACATCTTGAACCATCTTGTATCCCTTCACTACATAGGAAGGATTGTGACATGCTACGAAGTCAGCCTGGTTGATGTAGTATGGGCTTCTGATTGGCTTATCACCGAATCTTAAATGGGAAATCGTTACACCACCGGTCTTCTTGGAATCATATTGGAAGTAAGCTTGGATATACTTGTCAGTATGTTCACCAATGATCTTAGTGGAGTTCTTATTTGCACCAACAGTACCGTCACCACCAAGTCCCCAGAATTTACATTCTACAGTACCCTTTGCGGAAGTGATAGGAGCTGGCTTAACTTCTGGTAAGCTTAAGTGAGTTACGTCATCTACAATACCGATTGTGAAACGGCTCTTAGGAGCATCTTTTAATAATTCAGTATAAATAGCGAAAATTGAAGAAGGAGGAGTATCCTTAGAACCTAAGCCATAACGACCATTGGTTAACACGATATCATTTAATCCTGCTTCACGAAGAGTAGTAGCTACGTCTAAGTATAAAGGATCACCTAATGCACCAGGCTCTTTTGTTCTATCAAGAACAGCAATCTTTTTCGCTGTCTTTGGAAGAACTTTAAGAAGGCTATTTGATACCCAAGGACGATATAAACGAACTTTGATAAGACCTACTTTTTCTCCTGCAGCATTTAAATAATCGATTACTTCTTCAGTAACGTCACATACGGAACCCATAGCGATGATTACTCTATCTGCATCTGGAGCACCATAGTAGTTAAATAAATCATAGTTTGTGCCAAGTTTTTCATTAACTTTAGCCATATATTTTTCAACAACAGCTGGTAGAGCATCGTAAACAGAGTTACATGCTTCACGATGTTGGAAGAAAATATCTCCATTTTCGTGAGAACCACGCATTGCTGGTTTTTCTGGGTTAAGTGCATGTTCACGGAATGCTTTCACTGCATCCATATTGCACATTTCTTTTAAGTCTTCAAAATCCCAAGTTTCCACTTTTTGTATTTCATGAGAAGTACGGAAACCATCAAAGAAGTTGATGAATGGTACTTTACCTTCAAGGGAAGCAAGGTGAGCAACTGGGCTTAAGTCCATAACTTCTTGTGGGTTGGATTCAGCTAACATAGCGAAACCTGTCTGACGACAAGCATATACGTCACTATGATCACCAAAGATATTTAAAGATTGAGTTGCAACTGTACGTGCAGAAACATCGAATACACATGGAAGCTGTTCTGCCGCAATTTTATACATATTAGGGATCATAAGTAAAAGACCCTGGGATGCAGTAAATGTTGTGGTGAGTGCACCAGCTGCTAAGGAACCATGTACGGTACCTGCTGCACCTGCTTCTGATTGCATTTCCACAACCTTAACAGTGTTGCCAAAAATATTCTCTTGTCCTAATGCAGACCATTGGTCAACCATATCAGCCATAGGACTTGAAGGTGTTATAGGATAGATTGCAGCAACATCAGTATACGCATACGCAACATGAGCGGCAGCTGTATTTCCGTCCATAGATTTTTTTTGTCTAGACATATTTATCCTCCTTAATTGTTATTGCAGAATGCTAATATATCAAATATGCATAGTGCCCTACAATTGCATTATTTTACCACAGTAAACCCCATATGTAAATAGAATCAATGTTTTTTCGACCGTACAATCACGATTGTATGGAAAGAAAAACTGTAGCCAATCTGAGTACAATTTCAGATAGCTACAGCCATTTTTTCTTCTTAAAATATATTAGGCAAACCACTAATATCATAGCACTTAACACTGCTACATAAAGATACCCATAATGCCAACCAAGCTCTGGCATATATTTAAAATTCATCCCATACCAGCCTGCTATTAGTGTCAGCGGCATAAATATTACTGAAACCACCGTAAAGACTTTCATAATCTTATTCATACTATAGTTTAAGGCAGCATCTAAAGCTTCTCGAATATGAATCAGACTTTCCCCTAACGCTTGCGTGTTGTTACTTAGTCTCTCCGCTTTGTCAGTGAAAATCTTAATGTACCTAAGCTCTTCCTTCTTAAACACTTCATTTTCATTTTCTAACAAGCCTTCTCCAATATCCACAAGTCGTTGATAGTAATTCTTAAGCTTAGAAAGTTGTCTTCGCATCTCATAGATATCCTTATTAAAATTGGGACCAATCTTTCTTGATACCAATTCCTTCTCCATCTTCATGATACGATTCTCATACTTCTCTAAGTTATGATTCCCATTCGCCAAAAGTGCATCTAAAGTTCCAAAAATAATCTTTTCTATAGATGCCGTTTGCTTAAAGCGCTTAATCGCACTTTGAAGGGCTCTCATTGTACTGTCATTATCATCCTTTACTTTAATAACAAAGAATTGATTCTTCTTCAGAATAAATGCTATGGTATCATGACTACACTCAACCTCATCAAGAGAAACTACATTAATCATGGCAATACAATAGTCATCATATACTTCAAAACTGGTACGAAAATGAGAAGCATCCGTAACAAACTCGCTTAAGATTTCTTCATCAAACCCCAAATAGGTAGCATATTCTTTTAATTCCTCCACCTCAAGAAAGCCGATGATTATAGCCTCTGGATTAAGTTGCTCCTGGACGATTTCTTTGATTACTTTTCCTTCAATGGTATAAAACATCCAATATTACGACCTTTCCTTATTTTCCCGCTGTCTGCTCAGCAATAATCTTGAACTGCTTACAAATTTCATTTTTACTCCCCACAAATAATTCTGCCCGCTTAAGCAATTCCTCTAATTTGTCAATATCGTTTTGAATAAATAATTCACATAAAAACCTTTTCATTCGTCCATTGTTATATTTGTCCAGTGCAATGTCTAACAGTTCAACTTTTCTTTGATATTCTTGATACCAATGATCGAAGCCTTTCTCTCTAACAACAGTACAAATTTGTAACCATGCATTCTTGCTATCAAGACAGTTAAATTCCTTAAGCTTTTTACATTTACCACAGGGATATTCTAGGCACAATGCACAATGAAGAACTTCCCTTTTTTTGAAACACTTATAGATACTACAAGCTCCAGTAAAATATCCATCATGGGAACACCCTATACAACGACTCTGTCCCTTAGTATGATAGTAAGGACAAAGAGCACAAGGCATGCCGCAAAAACCATAAGGTAAACTCTCCACTATACCCCTCCTACTTATATTCACCCGTATTCAGCAACTATCTGTTAAACTATTACATATATTATATCACATATAGCGTTATCCTAACAGTATCCATAAAAGTCAAGACCACCGGCTTATGAAGGTGGCTTGCACTAGCCCTATAAGGGCTTTTTTCTGCTTGCGCCCGGAGGCGCCTGAAGGGTTCGCCAACTGCATTATTTCCTCAGGCTAGCCCTAAAGGGCTTTTTTATTGCCTCCTTACTCCTGCAAGCTCCTTGAGCCTTTCATGATAGCTTTAATTCCCAGCTTCCCTTTTAGGGATTATTTTTTGCTTTTTTGTACTGGCTCTCCCGTAAACGGGTCAATGTACTCATTTAATGTCATTTGATCTGATTCATGATCTTCTTTCAATTGATTTACAATATATTCTTGA
>JAEZQN010000364.1 GCA_023441145.1 Bacillota bacterium | reverse complement strand
ATTGGTCTGAGCGGTGCTAAATATTGTGCATTAGAGTTTTATGAAAGAATCATGAAGAATATCGGTAATTGTTCTCTTGAAAAAACAATGCTTATTGAAAATTTGAAATCAATTAAGAGTGAAAGAGAAATCCGTAATATGAAAGTTGCTGGAGAACTGGCAGACAGAGGTATTTGGAAGATTAAAGAACTTCTTGATTCCGAGAAAAATCTGACAGAACGTGAGGTGGCACGTCAAGCCATGGCTGAAATGTTTCGTTTAGGTGCAGATACAAAATCCTTTGATATTATGGTACAGTCAGGTATCAATGCGGAGAGATGGTTCTTAGCTTATCCAACAGATAAGATTATTAAAAAAGGCGAAACAATACTGATTGATATCGGTGTAAGGTATAATGATTATTCTTCAGATATGGCACGTGGTGTGGGATATGGTCAGATGTCAGATGAACAGGAGAAATTACTAGATACTTGTCTTGAAGCATGGAGAGCTGGTATGGCTGCTTTAAAACCTGGTATGACTGGAAAAGAAGCCGATGTAGCAGCTAATAAAGTAATGCATGATGCAGGATATATTCATTTTGCTGGTGAGGGAAGAGGTTGTGCACATTCTACTGGTATGGATCCAGAAGAAGAGATTCCAACAATTGGACCTGATAGTGATGATGTGCTTCAAGAAAATCAGACTTTCTGTTTTGAGATTACATTATGTGAACCAGGAGTAGGGGGTACTCGTGTAGAGGATACTGTTGTACTTCGAAAAGATGGTCCAGAGAGTCTTACAAATTTCCCTAGAAAGAATCGTTGGTAATTATGATAATCCCCTACTCTGGAGTAGGGGATTATATGCATTTTTAGGACTATTATTACAATGCTTGTTTTTTTATATTGAGGGATTGTATAATAGCATCAAAGATGCTTATTGTGGAGGCACAAATATATGCAGAATGAACTGTTACGGGTAAACAATTTATGTTTTAGATATAATCATAACGAAATTCTTTCTGATATTTCATTTAATATATTAAGAGGAGAGTTTGTAAGTATAGTAGGCACTAATGGGGTTGGAAAAACTATACTTGGAAAAGTTTTATCGGGTGAACTCACATGCCAATTTGGGACAATATTGTATGAGGAAGAATTGATGGATGACCGGTCCTATAATATGCTGGTTAAGAATAGAGTCATAGGTTATATACCTGAAACAGGTGAAATATTAGAAAATATGACTGTGGCAGAAAATCTGTTTGTCGGTCAAGAAAATAGTCGTGGTTGTTATTTAAATAAACATGGAATAAATAGTTTAGCACAAAGTCTATTTAACAAATATAGTTTTTCAATCAATGCAAAACACAAAGGATCTGAATTGTCGGAACCAAAAAAGCGAATAATAATGCTAATTCGTCAGTTGATTAGTAGGCCACGTTTATTAATTATTGATGGATTAATGGACTTTATCTCTAACATAGATAGCATTGGAATCGATAAATTGCTACATGACATAATTAATCAAGGAACTACTATCATATATCTTACTTATAATTGCTCTTTGGCGATGCAGTATTCAAGTCGTTTATTATTCATGAAGTCTGGGCATATAATATATGAAATGGATCGAGAGAATTATGATAGTGTAAAAATTAGAAAGATATTAGCAAGTTTGATAGATGATAATGAAATAATTGAAAACAAGAGTAATAATCTGGGCTCAGTTGTTTTAGAAACAAAAGCATTAAAATGTAATAAACTGAATAATATAGATTTTACATTGAGAATGGGAGAAATTGTTGGAATAGTAGGGATTAGTAGTGGGAGTGTAACTGAGTTTTTAGAATGTATTAGTGGGTATAGAAGCATAGAAAGTGGCAACATTTTTGTGGATAATAAAAAGATAAATATCTCTAATCCTAAATCTGCTGTCTCAAGTGGAATTAGAATATGTGGAGACAATTTTACAGAATTATTATTAGATTTTTCTGCTTCGATAAAACTAAATATCACACTAAGTGTTATCAACCGTATCCATAAATATGGAAATATAAAAGATAAAAATGAGGAGGTATTAGTAAAAGAGTACTGTAAGAGATTTGGTATTGAATGTGATATACATAGAAAACTTAATACGTTAAATTATGCAACTCTTTCGAAGGTGGCTATTGCATCATGTATGATTAGTAACCCTAAGGTGCTTATTTTAAATAAAGTTACACGAGGATTAGATGAGGTGGGTATGTCTGATTTATATAGAATTCTAGATGAAGTCAGAAAATCATGTGGTGTGATATTTAACTTTTCTAAGGTTGACAAAGAGATTAGTATGTGTGACAGACTGGTATTTATGAATGAAGATAGAATATTGGTTGAAATGAAAAAGGATGAGATAGATTACAGAACAATCATATATATGCTTACTGCCATGAAGGGACAAGAAGGGAGATAATATTATGTATAGTGTAATTATTATTGACGATGAAGTTTGGGTAATAGAGGTAATAAAAAATATTATTGATTGGAAAGAATATGGGTTTAAAATCATCAATTCATATAAAGATGGATTAGAGGGCTTAGAAGGTGTAAAAAAGTACAAGCCAAACTTAGTTATCACAGATATAAGAATGCCAGGTATGACTGGACTAGAGATTATAAAAGAAATAGCAATGCAAGAGTTAAGTGCGATGTCAGTTGTTATAAGTGGTTATAATGATTTTGAATATGCGCAAACAGCATTAACTTATGGAGCAATAGGTTATTTGCTTAAGCCTATAGATGCAGGAGAACTAATAAGAGTTGTGGAAAAGGCTTTGGGAATTCTTGAACAAACAGAAGAAATAAAACAGAGAGAGACACACATTAGAAAGAAATATGAAGATACAGTAGAGCGTTTGAGAGAACAGTTTTTCAAAAACTACTTTGATGAAAATGAGAAACACATTATCAATATAAATGAAATGAATGATGCTCTGAAGCTAAACTTTGGAAGTGGATGTTATCGTATTATGAGCCTGGTATGTAGTAATAAGGCTAATATCGAAGCTTTATATAGAGTACTAAATAAGGCTATATGGGAATTACAGATACCTATAACGTGTAGAGGCATTGTCCCATTGATACATCATTATAAGGTTATCATAATAGTGAATTACGATAAAGACGTTAATGATATAATATCCGTTTTTAAGCAACTCTTTAATTTTATCCTGAAAAAAAAGGAGCTTGGAGGGATAACAGCTACACTTAGTAAAGAATTTGATGATATTAATTTGCTTGGAGATGAGTATGTTATACTTAGTGAGGTTGAGTATGCTAGATTATTTAATGGTAAGGATACTATGTATTTCTGCGAAAAATATAGTATGGATAATCAAACACAATCTGGGATTATACAACCTAATACCGATATTATGGTTAAGCAGGCCTCACATAATAATTGTATTGAGGATGGACAGAAGATAGTGCAGGATGCATATGAGTGGCTTGTTATGAGAGTTCAAAGTAACCCAGTTACTTTTTACAAGGGAGTAATTCGTTTGGTGGATATGCTTGAATATATTCTACATGATACAAATGAAGCAACTAAGAACTATATGATTATGGCTAGAAAAAATCTAGAAGTTGTCCAAAGTTTGGAAGAAATTAAGGGATTATTATTATCTATTACAAAACAGATATTTTCTTTTAATGAGAATGCAGACAATAGAAAGGAAAAAACAGCAGTTGGGTTGGTAGTGGAATATATAAATAAAAATTATATGCATGCTATAACGT
>JAEZQN010000175.1 GCA_023441145.1 Bacillota bacterium | reverse complement strand
GCAGAGAGCCTCTTTGAGAGGCAGCAAGTCATAATGGCACTGCGAAACACGCCTTTAGGCGTAAGCTGGTATTAAGCCCTGGAGGGGCCAAAATTAAACCACCACTTGAAGTGGTGGTTGATAACTTCGAAGGTAATGACATATCTTTACCATTATAACGAAAGAACATTTTTGGTGTTTTCTTGACCATTCCGATGACATCATAACCGACTTCCTTTACCGCGTGAAGTGTACTTGGAGAAGAGAACCAACTATCAAATAGAACATATTTTGCCGGGATTTTTGCAGTCTTAGCTGTTTTTAAAAGTTCAATCATTGCCTCTGTACCTTTGGTCATGGAGAGCTGGCGACGTTTGTATCCAACGGTTCTTTTATCCAGAGTGTCAGCTTCATTAACTCGATTGTTCTTATTTTCGGATGATAGCAAAACGCTGTTTACTGGAAGAAAAGTACTTCCGTCTGACCATCCAAGTGTCAACATACGAAAACCAAATTTAAAAGAATGCTTTGCATGGTCATATACTTTTGCTAAGAGTTCGACCTTCTTTGAACGATTACGTTCAAACATGGAATCATCAATAATGAATACATTTACACGGTCTTCATTATTAAGAGGGATAATTGCTTCCTCTATTATTCTAGATGCAAGAATAGTGGTAAAACGAATCCAGTTGATCTGGATCATCTTTGTAAAACGGTATACAGTATCTTTAGCAAATGATGGAGTGTTCCTACCTGTAATTAAATTCATGTACATGCTTCTGTTAGAGAAAATCAGCAGAAACAAATACTGGAAAATTTCAACTACTGGGATCCCTTTTTTCTTATAGGCATTAGATGCTTTTAAAGCTGAAGAGATATGAAATCTGGTAAAGAATCTTTTGATAGATTTCGAAATGTGGTTATCATTCTGTTTGTCTTGTGTTATACTTTTATTCATAGCATGAGCCTCCGGTTTGTAATTGTTTCTGAACAACTCAATTATACCAAAACCAGTTGGTTTCATGCTATTTTTATGCCAGTTATTATTGAATTTTCAATGTACATAGGCACTTATTTAAGTGCGAAGTTTGAGTAAATAATAAATTAACGTAAAAGAATATAATACATCTGTAATTTCCCAATTCAAACTTGTTTTTCCTTTAGTCAATTCTAGATTTGCATCTTCAACACTTCGAGGAGAAACAAGTTGTTTTTCTTTATCTAATTCTTTTTTTTTCAACTTCCATTTAAACATTTCTTCTACTGAATTCAGGGAATATTCGGCCATGTACTTTTTCCCTCCTGATTCCAATGTTTGTATTCAAATATGTGGCAAATACTAATTTATACTTCTTTAAACTAGTATATCATAGCATTTTTTAAATACAAAACTAATTTAACTATTTAGAAATTATTAAATTCACTTTGGCGGGCCCATTTTGATAACTCTTGTTTCTCTTTATTGCCATGCAAATAATCGTATTGATTAATATAGTCCAATATCATACCAATACTTAACTCATGAAAATCGGCAATAACTAACCCTCTTTTAAGCGCATGAACCATCAGACTTTCAGTAGTCATGACCTCATCACTTTCAGTATCTTGTTCAACTACTTTTTTTTACTAGTTCTCATAAGGTTTGTAAGCAAAATCATAACCTCTGGCAATATCTCCATAATAGGAAACTCTTCAAATTCATCTAACCATTCAATCGGAGGCTTGATATCTGGGTTAGCTGTTTTAGCCATTACCCAAAGGATATTAAAGAACATTTCAAAGTCTAGCTTTTCTGCTCGCAACTCTCCATTTTGATAAGCACCATCTAGTTTAATAAGCTCAGTTAGAAGATCTTTACCAAATTGCATTTTATAACGAAGTAAAGTGGCTCCTGTTGTTCTAAGAGCCACTTCTTTATCTCCAATCTTAATCATTTTCTCCATGCTTATTCACCACTTTCTACATCTATAGATTTTTCATAAACTGTTGTGTACCAAGAAGTATATGTGGCAGCATCTGTCTCATCGGTAGTCTTAGCTTTGATAATAGCTGTACCTGGTAAGGTTCTACAGGTCAAATTGAGGGTTTCAGTTTTAGGTTCAATCCCCTGCCCTTTTGTGCCACTTTCAATGTTTGGTCTAGCTGCTTTGCAATAATACAAAATGTGACGAGTCGCTTTAACATCTCCAGAAAAATCAAATAACAGAGCAAAAGGTGCTGGTTGTTTATCATTTTCTTCAAACTGTACTTTTTTAGCATCGAGTATTTCTTTAAGAATGCTTACTTTAAAGCTATCTGGAATAAGGGCCATTTCTAAAGAGCCATCATACCCATTATTTGCAATAGCTGTGAAATATTCTATGTCATCTGCATAAAAAGGTGTGGTATCTCCTACTGGTGAAAGTGTTAAATTAACTGCACCAGGAATAGGAATGGGTTTACCAAAAGTAACACTTACTATTCCAGTAGTGTTAGTTTCTGTGATTGTGGCATAATGCACGTTTTTAAGACCATACTTAATTTTATTACTCATAAGTCACCTCCTAAATTTCATAGCGTACTTGATACATTTTTTCTGCATCAATATAGGCTTCGTACTTCTCATAATAAAGTTCTACATCATCTAATAATGCTTCCAGCCTTATTTCTAAATTGATATCCTTTTTATCTGTATAAAGTTCAATAACCCAATTATCTATTTTGTAATATACCTTATTATCAGCACCAAAGTTTGAAGTGTCTTCTGTAAGGTAAATTAAATAAGGTAGCTTCTTTGTTTCTTTAAAATGACTATACGCTACAGGAAGTCCCAATGTGTCTAAAAGACTATAAATCTGTTCTTGTGTCACCTTAATTTCTCCCTCACTTTCTCCTCAAAACTTTGAACGGCTTGTTGTTCTACTGGTTCAATGTGCTTAATTCCCTCCACCCTTCCACCACCTCTTTTGGTATGACCATGTTCAAGTAGATGGGTAAGATAGTAGCGTTTATTGTAAATCACATAGCCATTTGAAGTTTTCTTTCGAATCCAGCTCTTAGCATATTTCTTAGTTCGTGTAGGACTAGTGACTTTAAGTGATTTAACAGCCTCTTTAGTCACTTCATCAGCGGACTCTGTTAAAGCCTCTTGAACATCTTCCGTAAATTCAGCTAGGCTATTGGCTATTTCAACACTAACATCAATCATCCGTTTCACCCACTTTCTCAGAACATAAAAGTTGTAAGTAAATGTTGCGTTCTTCATAGTTAATGACTGATAAGATATTGTATCTATGTTGTCCAAACTGCACAGCCCAATGAGGAAGTAAACCATTAAAATATCGTAGAGTAATTTTGGTACTAACCTCGCTATTCGTCTGCTTGGCATTAAAATACTCTTTTCCAGATAAAGGCTCAACACTGGCCCAAACAGTGGCTACGTCTTGCCATTCTTCAACTTCCTGCCCTATACTATCCTTTATAACAACTGGCTCTTGTAAGGTAATCCTGTGCCTTAGACTTCCAATCATCTTATCACCAGCCCTCCTTACGATAACTAAAGAGTAGATTCTTCATTACCTCTAATACTTCTTTTACCTCTACTTTTTCTCTTTGCTCATAAAAACAAGCCGCCCCATAACAGATGGCTTGCTTAATAGTTTCTGGAACAACTTCTAGTTCAGATAGTGAATAGCGAAGTATCCCTTCACACATCTCCTCTACTGAACAAATAAAAGAGGTGATTAGTGCATCTTCACTCTCACCATCTACTCGTAAATATACTTTTACTTCATCTAATGAAATGACCATGCTACTCATCACCACCTTTTCTATTCTGTATATCTTGGGCTATCAAGTAGTGCATAAATTGCACCTGATACAGTACTTGAAGCAACTGCTGTGGTTTTGATCATGACTCGGTCACAACCGCTAGAAGCTAGCATAGCATCTGATACTCTTACCAGAAAATATTTGCTTGCTCCAGCTGTACCTCCAATACTGATAGCTTTACCTGTTGATTCTGTCTCAGTAAACTCTGTATCTCCTTTTTGCATAAACAAGAAAGGCACTGCTACTGATACACCATCTTCACCAAGTTTTGCTTGGACTGTAAGAGTGGTATTTCCAGCAGTTCCTTCACCTGATTCCACTAAAAAAGTGACCCCCTGATAGTTTGTAAGAACTACTGGATCACTTGTAATAGCTGTTGCAAATATAGGCCCTGGAACCTTAATGTCTTTAATAATAGGTTTCATATTTTTAACCATGTACTATCCCTCCTAGTTTCTCTTAGCCAATGCAATAAATGGACTAATAGTGTTGTTGCCTTTATATGGTGTAATAGGCTTATTCCAAATAGGTTGACCGTCTACACGATAAATGAATCTAAATACATTCTCATCATATAAGAAACGTACATGAATAGAACTTGCTGCATTAATACCACCTTTATCAATAAGTAGATATTGGCTCATATCCGCTAAGACAATATCCCCTACCTCTCCTACTGCAGAACATTGCTCAAGTGGCATAATTGGTCTACCAAAAAGTGTAGCATATGGTGCTTCTGATAATCCACCTGCGGGAATATAAACAGGCTTATCACCAATGGTTAGAGTATAAAGAAGAGGCTCAATCTCTTGGTTAACATACCATACAGAACTTGCTCTACTTCTAGTCCATAATCTAGACCACATATTGAGTAAGTTTTGTACTGTAATTGGTGCACTTTGAGAGCTATCCTTTGCCACTTTAACTAAGGCTTCAGAATTTAAAATACCTAATGGCTGACCACTACCTGTACCACATAAAATGGCATCATCCATTTTAAAACCAAACTCTTCAGCAAAAGCCATTCTTAAGACACTTTCAAGAGCAGCTGCATCTTGTAAAAGTTCATCAGTAGCATAACAAAGTCCAGTTAACTTCTTAAGTGATAAATCCATGGTTCAAAACTTAGGTCTTGAAGCAGTGAACTGTTCAGCTTCATTCTCCCAGTATGTTTGAATACCACCCCATCTAGAGCCATTACCACGGCTATTTTCATCTACTGCATTAATCTTTAATCCATTTGCATTAGTGGAAATAGGGATCTTTGCCACCTTTGAAGCAAGAATACCTGTATCATAGGTACGTTTTAAGAGATCGGTTACAAAGTCTTGTTGCACTAAGAACCCACCATCTGAAGGTGTACTTTCATTCAGTCCACTTGCTGCTCTTGTTGTCAGCCTTGCATCAATACGACTATCAGGTGCTGCTGCTCTATAAACAGCCATCATTTGTTCACCAAAACTAGCAAATCTTTTTTCATTTTCTGGTCCTTTAGGATTAGGTTTAGGAATAGGAGAATGCTCTCGTCCTTCCTCATCAGATAAAAAACGTCCTTCTGTTTGAGCACCACTAATAATAGCTAATGCTTGAAGCCTTAAATCATTTTTTCTAGCTTCCATTTCCTTGATTTTTTTGCTCATGATATCGCCTCCTATAATAATTTAAATTTACTTTCTAAAAGCTGTAGTTGCTCTTTTGCCTTCTGTCGTTTCTCTTGCTCACTATGCTGTGTCTGTTGTTTTCTAGCTTCATAAACATCTGTCATACTTCTTACTCCTACACTTGTTTGAGGATAGGCTGGGAAAGTAACGGGTGATACATCAAAAAGTTTAACCTTGTGAAGTTCCCGTACATCCATCCCTTCTTCTGTTCCCCACCTATCTTCTTCTACTAGAAAACCAAAACTCATTTGAGAAATATCTCCTCTGTCAATACTTACACTTAAGTCTCTCGCCCACTGTGTATCGGGTGGCATAATTCTTACCAATAAACCTTTTTGTGTTTCTTTTAGCTCCAAGGTGCCAGAGATGTTTCTACCTAATACATAGTTTGGATCATGATTAAACAAAGCTCTTACATCATCTACTCCAATAGAATCTTTAAAGGCACCAGGCATAACCTTCTCTTTAAAAGGAAACATACCACCTAAGGTTTCGGACCATTGATTAAAGACTGCTGCATGTCCTTCAATAACAGGACCTCCTGTTTCAGTTCCATCCTCATTCAAACTT
>JAEZQN010000095.1 GCA_023441145.1 Bacillota bacterium | reverse complement strand
GGCTGCCTTCTTAAATAACTCAGGATTACGAATCACAGAAGAATCTCCCCCTTGGGCCTCTACTAATTCTACTAACTTCCCAAAAGCTTTTCCACTTTGGATAGCTTCTTCCACCTGTTTCACACAGTCTTTCATATCACCCATATTGGCTAAGTATAGCATATTTGCAGCTAACTGAATACAAACCTCTGTCAAATCCTTAGGTCCTTTTCCTTTAAGAGTCTCAATGGCTTCCATCACCTCTAAAGAGTTGCCAATATCGTTACCTAGTGGACTATCCATATCGGTAATAAGAGCTACGGTACTACGATGATTGTGTTCTCCGATAGCTACCATCTTCTTCGCTAGTTCGATAGAATCTTCAATGCTCTTCATAAATGCACCACTTCCGGTTTTTACATCTAATAGAATGGCATCACTTCCTGCTGCTAGCTTCTTACTCATAATGGACGCAGCAATCAGAGGAATACTCTCTACAGTAGCTGTGACATCACGAAGCGCGTACATTTTTTTGTCCGCTGGAGCTAGATTCCCAGACTGTCCGATAACAGCTACTCCTGTTTTATTTACAATATCAAAGAACTCTTCTCTAGGAATGGCTGTTTGAAGTCCAGGGATACTTTCTAGTTTATCTACCGTTCCACCTGTATGACCAAGACCTCTACCAGACATCTTGGCTACCTTTACACCACAGGCTGCTACAATAGGCGCAACAATTAAGGTGGTCTTATCGCCTACTCCACCTGTACTGTGTTTATCCACCTTTATTCCTTCGATAGCACTTAAATCAACCATATCTCCAGAGTGAGCCATAGCATCTGTAAGCATAGCCGTCTCTTCGTCATTCATTCCCTTAAAATATATAGCCATTAACATGGCGGACATCTGGTAATCAGGTACGTTGCCTACAGTATACTCACGTATCATATATGTAAGCTCTTCCTTAGTTAAGGTTCCACCATTTCTTTTTTTCATAATTAGATCATACATTCTCATAATCAAGCTCTCCTATCAGCGGGGCAAAGCCCCGAGGAAATTCCCCTAGATTAGACTTTCTGGTCCGAATCCCATAGGAAGTATTTCCTCAAGTGTATATTCTTTATAATCCGTAGTTGTTTTTGCTAAAATAACTTTAAATTCGCTAGGGCTACAGAATTCTCTCATTACCTGTCTACAGATTCCACATGGAGAACAATAGGTTGTCACCTTTCCTTCCATTCCACCTACTATAACGATATAAGAGAAGTCTTTTACTCCCTCACTAATCGCCTTAAAAAAAGCAGTACGTTCTGCACAGTTTGTAGCTGGGTAAGAAGCATTTTCGATGTTTACCCCTGTATAGCAGGTACCATCTTTGGCTACCAAGGCAGCTGCCACATGGAATTTAGAATATGGAACATAGCAGTTTTGTAATGCCTCTATTGCCTGCTCAATTGCCTGTTCAACCTTCATTTATTGTCACCTCATAAAATTAATATTCCCCTGGAGCTACACTTTGCTGCTTCATCAACTTGATTAAACGGCTAGTTCCTAATCGATCTGCTCCTAAGCTACAGAATTGCTCAGCATCGTCAAAGGAGGATATTCCACCTGCTGCTTTGATCTTCACTTGACTACCTACGTGTTTTTTGAAAAGAGCAATGTCATCAAAGGTAGCACCTGCGGTAGAGAACCCAGTAGAAGTCTTGATATAATCTGCCCCTGCTGCTGTTACTACCTTACACATCTGAATCTTTTCTTCTTCTGTCAGAAGACAAGTTTCAATAATTACTTTAAGAATTTTATCACCACAAGCAGCTTTAATCTGACGAATCTCGTCTTCTACTTCGTCATAACGGCCATCCTTAACGTGACCAATGTTAATTACCATATCGATTTCATCTGCTCCATTTGAGATGGCATCCTTAGTTTCAAATACCTTTGTTGCAGTTGTACTATATCCATTAGGAAAGCCGATTACAGTACAAAGCTGCATTTTATCCTGCACATATTCCTTTGCTTGCTTAATATAAGAAGCTGGAATACATACAGAAGCTGCATCATAAAGTATGGCATCATCACAGATTTGTTTGATTTCCTCCCAAGTTGCGGCTTGAGAAAGTAAGGTATGATCCACCTTATTTAAAATTGCTTTTTGTTCCATTTTTAGTTCCTCCACTTCTCTCTTTGATGAAAAGGACATTAGATTGATTATTCTGCCATTTCCAGTGCAATTAACATCATATCATTAAAGGTTGTCTGTCTAGACTCAGCGTCTAAAGCTTCTCCTGTATACAAATGGTCGCTGATTGTTAAGATAGCAAGCGCCTTCTTACCAAGCTTTGCAGCGTTCATGTAAAGACCAGCTGCTTCCATTTCTACACAAAGTACGCCCATTTCCTTCCATAGGTCATTCGCATTTTTATTGGCATTATAAAAAACATCAGAGGAAAGTACGTTACCTACCTTGGTAGGAATGTTCTTTTCTTTGGCAATCTCTACCGCTTTGCTTAAAAGCTCATAGCTTGCAATTGGTGCAAAATGACCAGGTAGACCATACTGACTTACAAAGTTAGAATCGGTACAAGCACCCATACCAATGACAATGTCTCTTAATTTTACATCGTCTTGGAATCCACCAGCAGAACCAATACGAATAATACTTTCTACACCATAAAAGCTATAAAGCTCGTAGGAGTAAATACCAATGGATGGAATACCCATTCCACCACCCATAACGCTGATACGTTTTCCGTTATAAGTTCCTGTATAGCCGAACATGTTACGTACGGTATTAAAACACACAACATCCTCTAAATAAGTTTCTGCAATATACTTCGCACGAAGTGGATCTCCTGGCATTAAGACGGTCTTCGCTATTTCTCCTTCTTTTGCTGCATTATGTGGGGTTCCCATAATCATTCCTCCTTAAAATATTATTTTTCGATAATTTCACTTAACAATGAAGTTCCTTGTGTTTCTATAGGTAGACCAAGATAATCTACTACAGTGGCTCCAATATCAGAGAATGTTGACTTCGTTCCAAGGTTCACATTCTTCTTAAGCTGTTTTCCATAAATAATCAACGGCGTATGCTCTCTAGAATGATCTGTAGAAGGAGTACTAGGGTCACAGCCATGGTCTGCTGTAATCATGAGGATATCCTCATCCTTCATATTCTCCATAATCTCTGAGAGCTTACTGTCAAAATAGGTCAATGCTGTTGCATAACCATCTATATCATTTCGATGTCCATATTTCATATCGAAATCTACTAAATTAACAAAGCAAAGTCCGTGGAAAGGCTTTTTGGTGTATTCAATGGTCCGTTCAATTCCTTCTGCATTATCTGCTGTACGAACTGCTTCTGTTACTCCTTTACCTGCAAAGATGTCTCTAATCTTACCTACAGCAATGACATCTAGGCCATTTGCCTTAATGGTATCAAGAATGGTGTTCTTTGGTGGTTCTAGAGAGTAATCATGTCTTCTAGCAGTTCTCGTATAATTGCCTTCTTCACCTTCAAAAGGTCTAGCGATGACACGTCCTACACCATATTTTCCTGTACAAAGCTTTCTTGCTATCTCACAGTATTCATAAAGCTGTTCAATTGGTACTACTGCCTCATGGGCAGCGATCTGAAATACACTGTCTGCAGAGGTGTAGACAATTAAAGCCCCTGTGTCCACGTGCTCTTTACCGTAATCCTTAATTACCTCTGTTCCAGAATACGGCTTATTACAAATCACCTTGCGACCTGTTGCTGTTTCAAAAGCATCTAATAATTCCCTTGGGAATCCGTCTGGAAAGGTTGGAAGTGGCTCTTCAGAAATGATACCTGCAATCTCCCAATGACCAATGGTAGTATCTTTACCACGGCTGGCTTCCATCATTCTTCCATAAATGCCATTTGGAGTTACCTTATGTTTTTTATCCTCTTCTACTTCCACTCCGTCAATATCAAATAATCCAAGCTTCGCCATATTTGGCATATTAAAAAAACGACTTGTGGACGCCGCTCGTAGTGTATT
>JAEZQN010000236.1 GCA_023441145.1 Bacillota bacterium | reverse complement strand
CTTGGTGTAGAATAATCCTTGGTATTTTTATTTATTTGCATACTTAAATTATACCAAAAAATAGCTGTAAGCTCCATGCTTACAGCTATTTTTCTGTTAGGGGAGTTTTTTTACAGCCCCTTTTTTAATTTTACATTTTTCATTACAAAGCCACTCTTCGGTAAGGTTGGGATTTTTTGAAGTGAATATCCTAAGTTTTGTTTTGGCACATCATATTCTAAGTGATTTACTAGATAATCGGCAAAGACTTCCATTACCTTTACGGTGATAACATCCCCTGCACATCGATGGCCATTTCTAATGTTTCCTCCACCTTGAGGGATAAAATCGTATAAGTCTTTTTTTCGCTCTCCAAATCGCTCTGGTCTAAATTGATTTGGCCTAGTCCAAAGCTTTGGATCATGATTGGTTCCATATAAATCTAAGATTACTAAGGACTTTTTCTTAAATATATAGTTCTTCCAGACAAAATCACACTTAACCTTTGCACCGATAAATGGGGCGAAAGGATAAAAACGACGCACCTCTTCACAAAACATTTCTAGATACATAGAATCTCTTTTTGTAAGCTCTCCTTTACATTCCGGATAATGTTTCAGAGCTAGGGCTTCAAATGTGACAAACGTGGCAATGGCTATAATGGGGCGAATCATATTAATGATTTCCACTGCAGCAACGTTATGGTCTAATTGTTCCCCATTCTCCTCATACATACTTATCTGATACAGAGGACTACTCTCTTCTACAATAAGAGCCCCTTCTCGAACACCTATCACACTGCTTCTTACCCACTTTTCTGCTTGCTTTCTTGCCGCTTTTCCTTTTTGATAAGTCTTACCCATTCTACCAAATCCATAAATCATAAGTCCCATGCCCTCGGCATAATCCCCAACTTTATTCTTGTCATAGGATATGCCCACCCATTGGCAAACACTCTCAAATAATACCTTCTGACTTTCTTTATATAAAACGATGGAGGACATCCTTTCCCATCTAGGAGCATAACGATTTAAGTTCCTTTGGCAAATTTCTAAAAACTCCTTTTCGTATTCTGGCGTCAGAAGAGACATAAATAAGTTTTTTCGACTTTTATGCACCTTGCCATCTAATCCTTGAATCCCTTTTTTCCCAAATAAGGTCTTTTGAACCCTCATTGGACAAACTCCTTTTCGCTTAAAAAACTCCTCGTTATAAAATAACTGAGCTGCCTCTTTTCCCATGAGAAAGAATATTTTCTTACCAAAAAACCGCGCACTAAATACCTCTGTTTGGTTTTCTTTCATTCTCTTAGATATAAATAAATAGCCATCTCTTAGAAAACCCATGGTGCTGTCAATGGGCTTATCCTTTGGAATCGGTTTTAATACTCGCATGTTTATTCCCTCTTTCAGATATTACTAGTAGTATCCGAAAATCAGGAGGAAATATTCTACCTTTTACTGTCCTTCTCTAATGATTTCATAAGCCTGTCTTGCACTCTCACCAATGAGTACAAAGTGCTCCGGTATTTCTTTTATGCAGTCTTTATCCTCCAAGCAAAACTCGATAATGCAGTTTGTAATCTTCTCAATGTATAATCCGCAAACTAAAAATTCTTCGCTAGTGCTTTCGCATTATCGCAGGCTTCTTTTACAATTCCTTCTGTGTCTAATCCGATTACGTCTAGATTATCTGCTGCAATGGTAGTGAAATCCTTTATACCAAAGAAAGAAAAGATTGTTTTTAGATATCGCTCACCCATCTCTAATCCAGCGGCAAAGCCTTCTGAGTATCCACCACCTCGAGTCGCTAAACAAAGTGCCTTCTTACCTTCACATAACCCTACTGGACCATTCTCTGTATATTTAAAAGTGATGCCAGTAACAGAGATATAATCAATATAAGCTTTTAATATAGCCGGAATACTTAAATTCCACATAGGAGCAGCTACCACATATTTATCTGCTTCTGCAAACTGATAAGCATATTTTAGAATCGGATGATTTCTGCTTTCTTCATTCTTTGGTCCAAATACAGCTCCTAAATCCTCAGGCTGTAAGAATCGCACACCTTCTTTGTATAAATCTAGGGTAACAATCTCATCCTCAGGATGCGCCTCCTTATACTCCTTAATAAAGGCATCTGCTATCTCATAGGTACGAGACTGCCCCTCTGGTTTTATATTTGCTTTAATCATCAGTACTTTTGACATATTTTTCTCTCATTTTTCATTTGTTTAGTTCTTTATAACAGATATACCACTTATCAGCCAAAACAACAAGAAAAATCTACCATTATAATTGATGATGATTTCTCAACTGTGATACCGTCTTTACGAACAATATATTCACATTAAAAGCATAACATTTTTTTCCTCTACACATAAGGTACAAGTACTACTCCGTGTGACATCCCTCGCCTCACTTTTATGTACTTTCCATAGTAAAGGTGCTCCCTTACTATTAGGCCTTTTAAGAGCAAAAGTTAACTCAAATGGTTTCTCATACACCTCTATTATCTCAAAATGAAACTGATTTGACTCTTTATGTAATGACGGATAAAGATGATTGGCACGAACTGCTACATGAGTGATATTCTGGGTTACAAGATCACTTGTCTTAAATATCATATCCCATTCCACTGCATACACATGATATTCATCTACTATTTTTGCTGTGGAGATATTCTTGCATCCCGTCAACCTTGCAGATTCCACATAATGTGGCTTTATGAATAATTCTTTAGTTTCTCCTGTTTCAACTATTACACCTTCACTCATAATGAAAAGCTCTTCTGAGAAGTCGTAAATCTCATCTCGACTATGAGTGACAAGAATCATACCACCAGCATAATCCTTTAGTAGTTGCTTCATTTCTAACTTCAAGCTATCCTTTAAAAAACTATCCAATGCAGAAAACGGTTCATCTAACATTATTAATCTTGGTTCATATGCCATGATTCTTGCCAGTGCAACTCGTTGTTGCTGCCCTCCTGATAACTCCTTAGGATATCTTTTTTCTAACCCATCAAGAGCAAATCGATGAATCATAGTTACAACACGTTCTTTTACCTCAGACTTTGTCTTATCTACAACCCCTGCTGCAATATTCTCTTCTACTGTCATGGTAGGAAATAATGCATAGTTTTGAAACAAGTACCCTATTTTTCTTTCCTGAGGGGTAAGATTCACTTTTCTAGAAGAATCATAAAACACCTGATCATCAATCACTATTCGTCCTTGATCAGGTGTTATGATACCTGCTATGACCTTTAAAGTCATACTTTTACCACATCCAGATGCTCCTAGTATACCTAGGCGATTACTATTCCCTTTATATTGTAATCGAAGGACAAAGTCTTTATATTTTTTTACAAAATCAAGCTCTATATGCATACTCTTTACCACCTTGTAGTATTCTTCACTTTTCTAGCAGTAATCAGATTAATTACTACAATGATGGCAAAGGAAATCATAAGGATTATGGCTACCCAGATTCCTGCGATTATGTAATTTCCATCTTGAATTACCATTGCAATTTTTTGCGAAATTGTTCCTGTCTTTCCAGCAATATTTCCTGCCAGCATGGATGTTGCTCCATACTCACCGAGGGCGCGAGCAAAGGTTAGGATTGCTCCAGAAGCTACTCCCGGAAGCCCTACAGGCATAATGACTTTCCAAAATATTTTACGTTCTGGCATTCCTAGAGTTCTTGCTGCATAAACAATATTACTATCAATTTGCTCAAAGGCTGCCCTTGCATTACGATACATGAGAGGCAGTGCGATTACGGTTGCTGCAACCACACAACCAATCCACGTCTACACAACTTTGATATCGAAATTCTCATATAGTAAGGAGCCTAATGGTCTCCTTGTACTGAACAGTAGAAGGAGGAAAAAGCCAATGACTGTTGGGGGAAGAACCATTGGAAGTGTTAAGATCCCATCCACTACTGCTTTCCTTTTCTCTGTCATTTTTACTACTCTTGCAGCGATCCAAATCCCTATAAAAAACGAAATAATCGTTGCAACAATTCCAGTCTTTAATGATATTATGAAAGGACTAAAATCTAAATTACTTAATGCCTCAATCATAGCTCTCCCTCCTTCACTCTTTACTTTATATACTGAAACATATACTTTTCAAACATATCTTTTGATTCCCTTCTCAAGAGATATTGTAAAAAGTCTTTTGCTGCCCTCTTCTGGTTTTCATCAGCTTCCTTATTTTCTAATTGTGCAACCGGATAGATGATATCACCTGTCATAGATGATTCTGCCGTAGCAATAATTCTAATTACATCTTGGTTGGAATAAGCATCTGAATAGTATACTGTCCCAATTTCATTTGCTCCTTCCTTAACAGCCTCGGTAACCTTGCTTGCATTACTGCACTCATTGATTTCAATCCCATCTAGTGCTTCTTTTATCTCCTCCGAAGTATAGATAGAAGGATCCTCTACCATTCTTAATAATCCCAAATTCATAAGTAGTATTCTTGTATACTTACCAACTGGAACACTACCTCCTGCTAGTGCCATATTCTTTGCAAGATTCATATTATCAAAACCCGTTACTTTTGTATGACTATCTTTTGCTGTAATAAGAACGACTTGATTCTTAAGTAAACTAACTCTTGAACCTGCAATTACTTTCCCCTCTCTCTCAAGAACATCCATCTGTTTCGTTGCAGCAGAGAAAAATACATCACATTCATAACCCTCTTGTATTTGAGTCAATAAAGCTCCCGAGCCATCTACGTTATATGTAATTGTTACATTGGGGTGTTCCTTTTCATAAGTAGTTTTTAGCTCTTCCATTGGTCCACTTAAGCTTGATGCAATAAATACTTGAATTTTCGTTGACCCTTTCATATTATTTTTTGTTTTTAAAGAACAAATAGATAACAAGGTAATCAAAATAAATGTACACCCTATAAAATAACTTATATTCTTTCTCATTTTAGTCTCCCCCTTCTATATCCTCTAAACATTTGATTTTATTTTGTTATCCTATCATTAGATCTTGCTATCGTCCAATAGGAATTATAAATGGGCTTTACCTTACACTAATTCATTTATCTATAATAAACGGCTCACATTATGATAGTTTTGTTTTCTCCAAAAATTCATTCTTTTCTAAACTAAATACAAATAAATACATTCATATAAAAATTGCTTTTTATTTCCATTACCTTTATAATTTGGGAATAATTTATCTAAGATGTTTTTACACTAGGAAAAAGGGGGAGCTAATCTATGACATTACGACATTTAACCATATTCATCGAGGTTTTCAAAACACGAAACATGACCACTGCCGCGAAAAACTTATATATGACGCAACCATCAGTCAGTCATGCAATTAAAGAACTAGAGAAATTCTATGAACAAGCCTTGTTTGAAAGGTTGTCACAAAAACTATATGTGACAGAAGCGGGACAGAACCTTTTTGCCTATGCTAATCAAATCTTAGCTCTTTATGAAGAATCCATTGTAAAATTAAAATCAAATGAGCATATGGAAAAACTTAGAATCGGTGGCAATTATACCGTTGGAATCAGTATGCTTGGAGCAATTACAGATGCCTTCTCTACCTTATATCCTTCTATAAAACTCTTTGTAACTATTAATAAATCCTCCTATCTTAAAACTCTTCTTAGAAGTAATGATTTAGATCTTGCCCTCGTTGAAGAATCTAATACCATGTCTGATACTGATATGATTCAACTCCCCTTTTATAAGGATAGAATTGTGGCAGTAGTATCTTCTAAACATCACTTAGCATTAAAACCAAATTTGTTATTAAAAGACATTGCTACAGAATATTATCTAACTCGAGAAAAAGGAGTTGGAGCAAGAGAAATGTTTGAACAGATTATGATAACAAACGGATACCATTTTGCACCGCTCTGGGAAAGTATTAGTGCAACCTCATTAATTAATGAGTGTAAAAGAAATACCGGTATTGCAATTCTTCCCTACGAAGCAGTGAAGGAACAACTAAATACCGGTGAATTAATAGAGCTGACTATCGAGGACATCAATCTAAGTAGAAATCTGGTTGTTATGTACCATAAGAGCAAGAGCCTCTCTGTGAGATTACAGAACTTTATTGATGTTTGCATCGATACCTTGTAGTAACCAATCACGCCTACTTCACCACATAATGGGGACACCTTTCTTCATTAATTCCAAATCTTCACGGTCGGGAGCAACACTTACCATTAATACTGCACAATCCAACCATTCATATACTACACTAACAGCTTGCCTCATTGCCATCTGAACAACATTGGAGGAATCCATAATTCCTGCACTTACCATATCAGCTACTTCTCCTACTTCTACATGATAACCTAGACTGAAAGACTTTTTGTGGCTATTTAAGATTTCTTCGAATATACTAGCTTCCTGTCCATTATTACCAAGTAAGGTTTTAATAGGAATAGTACATGCCCGTTGTAGAAGATGCACACCATAACGTTCATCGCTGGTGATCTCCATTTCCTCTAACACATCTGCCATATGATATAAGAAGCTACCTCCTCCTGGAAGCATTCCTCCCTCAATTATATTTCTTGCCACTTTTACAGCCGACTCCATCTCCTGCTTATTCTCTCTTATTTCCTGACTGGTTCTTCCACCTGCATATAAGGTAGCTACTCCACTCTGAAGACGTCCCATCCGTTCTCGGTACTTTTCCTTGTCGTATAC
>JAEZQN010000119.1 GCA_023441145.1 Bacillota bacterium | reverse complement strand
TACATGGCTAAGCTAGAAGATTTTATAAGAAGGAATACAGAAAAGGTGAGAAGCCTTAACAATCAAAGCCAGTTGCGATCTTATTTTGATTACGCAGCAGCGAATTATAAAGGAAAAAAAGGTTAATATGCATCATTGCATAGGAAGGAGAGTATATGAACGAGCAATTACTAATCAGTAATTTATTTGATTTGTCCCAAACCATTGCGGCAGATTTATTTGAGGATTGTGATTATCCATGGGAGGTTTTGCCTGATATCGGTGAATTTGTTCAGAAGTTAGGGGAGACGTTACCAGGGAGTGAATATATTAAAACCAGTGCAAATGTATGGATTGCAAAAGATGCTAAGATATCTCCTACGGTATCAATAACAGGGCCAGCTATCATTGATAAAGGTGCAGAGCTTCGTCACTGTGCATTTATTCGTGGTAATGTAATTGTAGGAGAAGGAGCTGTTGTAGGAAACTCTACGGAGTTAAAAAATGTGATTCTTTTTAACAAGGTTCAAGTTCCTCACTATAACTATATAGGAGACTCTATTTTAGGATATAAGGCTCATTTTGGAGCAGGTTCTATTACCTCAAACATTAAGTCTGACCGTTCTCCAGTGTATATTCGTTACAATGGAGAAAAGATTGAAACAGAATTAATCAAAGTAGGTGCTATGGTAGGGGATTATGTAGAGGTAGGCTGTAACGCTGTCTTAAACCCGGGAACTGTTGTAGGAAGAGAGACCAACATTTATCCGCTTTCTTTGGTTCGTGGCTATATCCCAGCCAAGAGTATATACAAGAAAAAAGGCGATATTGTATTTAAGAGATAATAGGTAGTATTCTAGGGGAGTCTGAGAGGACTCCCTCTTATTTTTCATATATCAAGATTAATACTTAAAATAATTTATAATTCATCCATAAAAAACCAAGTTCATTGTAGTAATAATAAAGAATGAAAAAAAATTATCAAAATGTATAGACGAATTGAGAATTTTATGAGAGAATAGATTCGGCTGTGGGAAAAAATAGAATACAAATACATAAGTATTATGAGTTCTTATAATTGAATACCACAGTAAAACATGCATAACAGTAGAAATGCTTTTCTATTGCTTTATAAAATGTAGATTGAAAGGAGTTTCAACATGATTTATTCACATGAAGTAGAACAAATGTGTCCAATAGCTCAGGGTGTTCACCACGGAGCTGCACCAATCCCTCAAGAAGCAAAATGGGTACAATCTAAAGAAGTTAAAGATATTAGTGGATTTACTCACGGTATCGGCTGGTGTGCACCACAACAGGGTGCTTGTAAGCTTTCCTTAAACGTAAAGGATGGCATTATCCAAGAAGCATTAGTAGAGACTATCGGATGTTCCGGTATGACTCATTCTGCAGCAATGGCATCCGAAATTTTACCAGGCTTAACTGTATTAGAAGCATTAAACACAGACTTAGTTTGTGATGCTATTAACACAGCGATGAGAGAATTATTCTTACAGATTGCTTATGGTAGAAGCCAATCCGCTTTCTCTGAAGATGGTCTTCCAATCGGTGCTGGTCTTGAAGATTTAGGAAAAGGTCTTAGAAGCCAGGTTGGTACTATGTACGGAACTCTTAAAAAAGGTCCTCGTTACCTTGAAATGGCTGAAGGTTATGTTACTGGAATCGCTTTAGACGAAGACAACGAAATCATTGGATACCAATTCATTAACTTTGGTAAGATGATGGACTTCATCAAAGCTGGTGATGACGCTAATACAGCTATGGAAAAATCCAAAGGTCAATATGGTCGTGTAGCAGATGCTGTTAAGATCGTAGACCCAAGAAAAGAATAAGGTAGAAGGAGGATAATCAATCATGGCATTATTTGAATCATATGAAAGAAGAATAGACCAAATTAACAAAGTGCTTAACAGCTATGGAATCGCTTCCATCGAAGAAGCTGAAAAGATCACTAAAGATGCTGGTCTTGATGTATACAACCAAGTAAAAGGAATTCAGCCAATCTGCTTTGAAAATGCTTGTTGGGCTTACATTGTAGGTGCTGCAATTGCTATTAAAAAAGGCTGCAGAAAAGCTGCTGACGCTGCTGCTGCAATCGGTGAAGGACTTCAATCCTTCTGTATCCCAGGTTCCGTTGCTGACGACCGTAAGGTTGGTTTAGGACATGGTAACTTAGGAAAAATGTTACTTGAAGAAGATACTAAATGTTTTGCTTTCTTAGCAGGACATGAGTCCTTCGCAGCTGCAGAAGGTGCTATCGGTATCGCTGAAAAAGCTAACAAAGTACGTAAAGAGCCTTTACGTGTTATCTTAAATGGTCTTGGAAAAGATGCTGCTCAGATCATTTCTCGTATCAACGGATTTACTTTCGTTGAAACTGAATTTGATTACTACACTGGCGAAGTAAAAGAAGTTTATAGAAAAGCTTATTCTACTGGTCTTCGTTCCAAGGTTAACTGCTACGGTGCTAACGATGTTCGTGAAGGTGTTGCTATCATGCACAAAGAAGGTGTAGACGTATCCATTACTGGTAACTCTACAAACCCTACTCGTTTCCAACATCCAGTAGCTGGTACCTACAAAAAAGAATGTGTAGAGCAAGGTAAGAAATACTTCTCCGTTGCTTCTGGTGGTGGTACTGGACGTACTCTTCACCCAGATAACATGGCAGCAGGTCCTGCTTCCTACGGTATGACTGATACTATGGGACGTATGCACTCTGATGCACAGTTCGCTGGTTCTTCCTCTGTTCCTGCTCACGTAGAGATGATGGGACTTATCGGTGCAGGTAACAACCCAATGGTTGGTATGACTGTTGCTGTTGCTGTTTCCATTCAGGAAGCAGCTGAAAAGGGAATGTTCTAATTCTTTTAAATAAGTAAATAAGTTTCATAATTAACAGTTAGCCATGTCGTAAGCAATAAATGTTTAGGACATGGCTAATTTTTTTAGAGCTGTTTAAGCTAGAATAAGTAAAGATTATTTGTAAATATGTAGTATTCCAATGCTTCTTCTTTCATGGAGCATATAATCAGCTCGTTAACAGAAATCGAAAAGTTGTGCCGAACGGTTATCCGATACAGATATCTTCTTGACTATATGAAAGCTCCATTCTTTGTCACTTTCGGCAACTTTATTCGAAATGAACTTACCACTTCAACCTAACAGTTTTTAAGCAACATTAATAGTAACATCTTTAAAATAAATCATTTGGATCTGAACCATACTTACATTGATGGGACCAATATAGAAAACAATGCGAACCGCTACACTTGGTATGAAAAAATCTTAAATCAAGAATCGTAATAAGGTATTTGGAACGATTAAAGACATACATAAAGCACATAGAGATATGAGGAGGAATCAGAAACAGTTATGCATATTACCATTGTGATGAATATATAATCCTTAATATCCTGATACAGATGCTGGATATGGTTCCTACTATAATCAATATCATTCAGTGAGTTTAAAATGGACTCACAAGGGAATCTCCTATGTCCTAACGGCAGAAAATTCATCTATATATTTGGTAAATGTGTGCACAAAAACAAATATGGTCGGACAGAAGAAATCTATGAATGTGAGGATTGCAAAGGTTGTGTATATGAACAGGAGTATTCAGCTGAAAGGGACATATCTTATAAAAGGCTCTTGTTAAGAGACGAAAAAACTGTAATTTTAGAATTTATTCTAATTTCTTGCAGTTACAACCTATATTAATATCACAAAAAGAGAGAGCAAATTTAGCTAACAGCATGAGATTCAGACCAATAAAGGTAGCTAGATAGCCTGTGATTGCACAGGTTTATTAAGAAATCCAATTTTTCGATTAAAATGTCGAAAAACAAGAAATACCATAGCAACATCAATTGATGTCATTATGGCATTTCTTTAGAGCTGTTTTTTACAGTATCTTTTCATTTGCTAGGAGCGTTCACCGAATTTCCCTATCAAATAAAAAGACTTCCTAAATAACAGGAAATCAAGGATCACACTGCGGAGGAGAAGTAGTAGTCGATTGTACGACCGGCTACAGGCGGAGAGTTTTGCAAGCAAAACTCCTTGTTAGTAGTGCGGCTGGCAGCGTACGTTTTTCATGGGTTTAAGTCCCTAATCCGCCCAACAGAGGAAAGGATATAGCATAACGTTATAGGTGCCATTGTGAGATGAAACCTGAATGAAGGTGTAGGCAAATCTCTGAACTGACGAGAATGATATTTTAAACTGATCTATTTGTACAATAGAAAGATTTGCTTAATATGTGAAGTGTAAAGAATAAAATTTACATAAATTGAATAGAATCTTTAAATCTATCTTGATTAGAGAAATAATATAATGTATGATATATATGGAACCCGTTCCACGCAAAGCTATAATTAAATTGAGGGGAGATATTATAATGTCAAGTATTAAAGATGTTGCCAAAAGAGCAAATGTAGGTTCAGCTACGGTTTCCCGTGTCTTAAATAATACTGGATATGTCTCAGAGGAGACCCGTGAGAAAATTCAGAAAGCAATTGAAGAACTAAATTATACACCGAATGAACTTGCTAGAAATCTATTCAAGAAAAAGGCGGGTATTATTGCAATTATTGTTCCGAATGTTGCACACCCATTCTTTTGTGAATTTGTAAAATGTGTGGAAGAAGAACTTTTTAAAGCTGGATATAAGGTAATGTTGTGTAATACGGCAGAAAAGGAAAATGTAGAGCACGAATTTTTAGAAATGCTGGAACGACACATTGTAGATGGTATTATTACAGATGTTCATACTCTGGATGTCGAAGAATACAAGCATATTGATAAACCTATTGTAGCATTAGATAGATATTTAGGAAAGAATATTCCTGTAGTATCTGTAGATCATGCTGAAGGTGGACGGTTGGCCGGAGAAGAATTATTAAGAAATGGATGTAAGAAGGTACTGCATTTTAGAGGTGCCGAAATGTTTGAAGCTCCGTTCTTAGAGAGACACAGAGAATTTGACCGAGTAATGGAAGAAAATAGTATTGATGTAGTATCATTTGAGATTGAATGGAATCAATTTGACGATTCATATTTTAAGAAGGCAATTGGCAGTATATTTGAAAATGGATTTGATTACGATGGAATTTTTGGTGGAGATTTGCCGGCTATTGAATGTATGAATGAGTGTTTACGTCGAAATATAAAAATTCCAGAAGAAGTAAAAATTGTTGCCTATGATGGGACATATGTAACTAATCTTGTAGAACCGAAGGTCACATCAATTGTTCAGCCCATTAATGAACTTGCAAAGGAAACAGTTAGGATATTGATGAATATGCAAGGTGGAGAGGTGACACCTGAAAAACATACAAAATTGCATGTAACCTTAAGAAAGGGTAGAACAACACTGTAGTAGTTTTAATTAATATAGAAAAAGAAAAGTTCCTTTTGTAGGGTTGGAATGAATCTGTGAAAGGAATTTTTCTTTATACACAAAAAGTTGTTTTAACGTTATCTGTCATCCTATTTATACAGAATAGATAAATTAGATGGTACATATTTAGTAAAATGATACAATATTTATAATATGTAATAAAAAGGATTGACTTCTTTATGTAACAATATATAATAAAATTATACATATGGAACGGGTTTCACATTATTTAGTAATCAGAGCCAGAAAAGTTCTGTTTTTTATTTCTAAAATATGGAACGGGTTCCACAAAAACTTATCATTATAATTAGGAGGAGATATTATGTTTAAGAAAAAAGTATTAGCAGCTATACTCGTTGTAGCCATGACTTGTAGTATGTTAACTGGATGTGGAAACTCAAGTGAAACTCCAAGTGAAACTCCAAGTGAAACCCCAAGTGAAAGCTCAAATGGAAATTCAAATGAAAGCTCAGACCAAGAATCTTCGAAGCCTTCTAGCGAAACTGTTATAAAGTTTGGTATACATGTCGCTAATCCTGCGGAGCAGG
>JAEZQN010000104.1 GCA_023441145.1 Bacillota bacterium | reverse complement strand
TTCAATCTCCTTTATTTTCTGTTTGTACCTGTTTCTAATGAAAGCATTCGGTTAAGTTATACTTTCTAAGTATAAAGATTTTGTTAATAAAGCTATGGACTTATTTTACTTCTTTTCTTTGATTATGTCTACTTTTTGCATTAAATTTATTAATTACGTTTGTGAAGATTCTGTGAAGATATCTGGGCAAGAAAAAAGGAGCTGTCAAACAGCCCCTTTTGGGTTTTCTACTATATCTTATTCTGTCATCTCTGCTTCTGCAGCTTTTATCATGATGGCACTTTCTACACGTTTTCTTTGTAGTTTACATCCAATTTCATAGGTACTGTTAATGTTTCCGTGGAAATTATAAGCATTGGCTGCGCAACCGCCGCTACAGTAAAACTTAGCGAAACAGTCCTTACAATCATCCTTGGTATAAACATTACAGCATTTAAAATCATCCTGGATATTAGGAGTGGTAATTCCCTCATATACAGTACCCATCTTATATTCTTCAGTTCCTACAAATTGATGACATGGGTATAAATCTCCCCATGGGGTAACTGCTAGATATTCAATTCCTGATCCACAGCCAGAAAGTCTCTTATACACACAAGGGCCACCTTCAAGATCAAGCATAAAATGGAAGAAGTTAAATGCTTTCCCTTCCTTCTTACGTTTTATCATTTCAGTAGCAAGAGTGTCATATTCCTTACAGATTTCTTCGATATCTTCTTCTTTAATGGCATAGCTTTCCTCATTTGGAGCCACTACAGGTTCTACAGATATCTGTTTAAATCCAAGATCAGCAAGATGTAATACATCCTTAGAAAAATCTAAATTATTATGAGTAAAGGTTCCCCTTACATAATAATTGGTCTGATTTCTCTGCTCAGCAAACTCCTGAAACTTTGGTATAATTACATCATAGCTACCTTTCCCATTACGAGAAGGACGCATCATATCATTAATCTCTTTACGTCCGTCGATACTAAGTACCACATTACTCATTTCTTTATTGGCAAAGTCCATAATATCCTGATTTAACAGAATACCATTAGTGGTAAGAGTAAACCTAAAGTTCTTATTATGTATCGTCTCTTGTTCACGACCGTATTTTACGATTTCCTTAACCACATCAAAGTTCATCAGTGGTTCTCCACCAAAAAAGTCAATCTCAAGATTATGGCGATTGCCGGAATTAGCAATTAGAAAATCAATTGCTTTTTTACCAACTTCAAGGGACATAAGGGCTCTTCTTCCCTTGTATTCTCCCTCTTCCGCAAAACAGTATTTACATGCTAAGTTACAGTCATGGGCAATGTGTAGGCACAAAGCTTTTACTACTGTTTTACGTTTCTTAAAGTCGATTATTTTATTTTCATAGATATCTTCAGAGAACAAAGCATTATCATCCTTTAGGCTTTGAATTTCCTGTAGGGTTTCTTCTATATCTTCCCTTGTAATACCATCTCTTTGGTATTTATTAAGCATTGCAGCAATAATTGTTTCAGAATCTGAATGTTCAAACATTGCGATCATATCATAGCTTAAATCATCTACTACGTGGACACTTCCACTATTCACATCTAATACGATGTTATAACCATTATTTTTGTACTGATGTACCACTTTAAATCTCCTTTTACATAACAAAGCAGCGACCGGAGTCGCTGCTAACTATTAGTTGTTGTTCTCACAAGTCTGATTACCAACTGTGCAGGATGTTTTACAAGCTGATTGACAGGAAGTCTGACATTCACCACATCCACCCTTTTTCACTGTATCTTTAAAACTCTTAGTCTGTAAAGATTTAATACGCTTCATGTAGATAGCCTCCTATTTTTATGATTACATATGCCATTATTTCTAATTGGACTAAACTACCCTATGTTGGTCCGGTTATGTAATAATTGCAATTTGTGGGTATTATACCATAATATACCTACTATGTCAAAAAACCTTATCTTACCTTTTGCATTTACTACTAACTCACCATGCCCCCCAGCATGCCACCTAAACCACACATGCAAAGAACGGAGACGATACTTCCCATACTACCAAATACATCTTTACCAAATATGACAGATACTATAAAAATGATAAGGAAATATGCTACTCCCATACCAATTCCCCAAAGGAAGCGTTTCTCTTTTTTTGTATTTCCTATAATATATCCACCTGCAAAGCTAGAAATAATATAGACCAGGACAAGTCCTACGCTTATCACTGCTGACGGTGGGTCAAGCTTATACATAAGTAACGCTAGCAAAAGTAAAAGCAATGCCGTAATTATATACGTAACAAGTAAAGCCTTCATAATAAGCAAAGCCTTTCCCAACCTTTGTGATACCCTTTGCATCTATGTTCCTCCTTCAAGCCATACTAAATGCATCTAACCTTTATTAGAATATATTATCTCATCTCTGGTTCTATGCTTGTTTTCCATTTAATTTATGTTATACTTTCCACAGATAGACAAATAAATCTCACAGGAGGGAACTACCAAATGAAATACATTGATCTACACGTCCATTCTAATTATTCAGATGGAACTCTCTCACCTACTCAGATTGTTTCTTTGGCCATTGAAAAGAATTTAGCTGCCTTTGCTTTAACAGATCACGACACCGTAGAGGGTGTTGAGGAAGCAATCTCAGCCGCCAAAGTAGCTGCCCTAAGAGGACATGCCGTTACTGTCATCCCGGGTACAGAGTTATCCGCCTCCTATAAAAGAGAAGATATTCATATATTGGGCTTAGGCTTAAATCATCAAGACCCTGTCTTACTAAAAGCATTACAGGAAGCCAAAGAAGAAAGGGATCACAGAAATCACAAGATGTGTCATAACCTTCAGGAAGCAGGAATCCCAATTACCGTTAAAAAAATGAGAGAGGATTGTAAAGATGCAGTACTTACTAGAGCCCACTTTGCAAAATTCATGCTAAAAGAAGGCTATGTCTCCTCAATAAAAGAGGCATTTACCAAATACCTAGATTCCTCTTCCCCCTATTATGTAACAAGGGAATATATGACACCAAAGCAAGCAATAGAATTAATCCTTGCAGCAAATGGTGTTCCTGTACTAGCTCTTCCTCTCCTCTATAAGTTAAGTGAAAGCGATCTTAAAAAGTTGCTTCAGGAAATAAAGTCCTATGGACTAAAAGGAATCGAAGCGATTTACAGTAATAACGTAAACAATGACGAAGCCTACGTAAAATCTCTTGCCCGTGAGTTTGATTTATTCATCACTGGGGGTTCCGATTTCCACGGATCAGTTAAGCCAGATATTGATCTTGGTACTGGTCGTGGAAGCTTAAGAATCCCAGAAAGTATATTAGAAAAACTAGGGTTATAAACCCTGGGGCGCGCTCTTACTCCCAGCCAACTTCCATCGGCTGGGAGTTTCACTTTGCCTTCTTTCTCACACCGAACTTGTACGCTTCGCTTCATGTTCGGTGTCGCGGGCGCGCTCGGATTTCTCCTCGTGCAAGCACGGGAGAAATCCTCACTTTGCCTTCGCGCAAAAAAGCACCTTCAAAAGGGTCAAGCCCTTTGAAGGTGCTTTCTAGTTCAAATCCTAATTATGCTTCTGTATTTTCTTCTGCTTTTTCTACATCAACAATCGCTTCTTTTTTCATAGGAATACGACAGTTTTTGTTATTACCGAACTCTACAATAACTACTTCATCCATAATGTCAATTACAACACCATAGAAACCACTTGTAGTTAATACACTATCTCCAATTGCTAAAGAGCTTAATAAAGACTTGTGCTGTTTTTGTTGCTTTTTCTGTGGTCTAATTGCAATAAAATAAAATACTGCACCAATTGCAACAAAGTATAAAGCTAGTGACACGATGTTACCATCGCCTGCTAAAAATAATTCATTCATCATATAGAATTCCTCCTGTTTTGTCTATCTGTACTATATAACTAATACTATTGGACTACTTCTCTCCCTGTTCAAAACCTTGAAGTTTTTGCTTCTTATAGTCAGCAAATCGATGTTCTTCAATGGCTTCACGAATCTCTTCCATCATCGTATTATAAAAATACAAATTATGCAAGACTAAAAGTCGAAGTCCAAGCATTTCTTTCGCCTTTAACAAGTGTCTGATATAACCACGACTATAAGTAGTACAAGCCGGGCATCCACATCCCTCTTCGATTGGTCGATCGTCAGTCTCATATTTGGCATTTAATAAATTCATCTTACCGTGATTGGTGTAAGCATGTCCGTGACGCCCATTTCTAGATGGATATACACAGTCAAAGAAGTCTACTCCTCTCTCCACGGCCTCTAAAATATTAGCTGGAGTTCCTACTCCCATCAAATAGGTTGGTTTATTAAGTGGCAGATAAGGAACGGTCTTTTCTATAATATCATACATCTCAGCATGAGTTTCTCCAACTGCTAAGCCACCTAACGCATAACCGTCTAAATCAAGCTCCGATATTCTCTTAGCATGTTCGACACGAATATCTCCAAAGGTTCCACCTTGATTAATACCAAACAACATCTGATGCTTATTAATGGTATCCTCAAGAGAATTAAGCCTTGCCATCTCTGCCTTACAGCGCTCAAGCCAACGGGTCGTTCTATCTACAGAATCCTGCATATATTCTCTGGTTGCAGGATGTGGTGGGCATTCATCAAATGCCATGGCTATGGTAGAAGCTAGATTGGACTGAATCTACATACTTTCCTCAGGTCCCATAAAAATCTTACGTCCATCAATATGAGAGTTAAAATAAACACCTTCTTCTTTGATTTTACGAAGGCCAGCTAAGGAAAACACTTGAAAACCGCCAGAATCTGTCAAAATAGGTTTGTCCCACACCATAAATTTATGAAGACCACCCATTTTCTTCACTACCTTATCACCTGGTCGTACATGCAGGTGGTAAGTATTGGATAGCTCAACTTGAGTCTTAATCTGCTGCAAATCCATAGTAGATACCGCACCTTTAATAGAGGCTGCAGTTCCCACATTCATGAAAACTGGTGTTTGTATCGTCCCGTGGACAGTATGAAATTCACCTCGTTTGGCATTTCCGTCTCTCGTAATTAATTTATACATAATTGACTCCATTCATAATTCCATGTGCCACTCATGGTAAAAAAGATAATTCAGTTAATAAGTATACAGATAAACTACCTATATTTCAACATTTTTTACAACTTTATTTATTTTTTATAATTGACCAAAATACCACTTTTCATACTTAAGGAAAGGTGAGTTGTCCCTCTATTTGCTTATAATAATCCTTATTCAGTATTCCAGCTGCTGCAATGAAGCGAGCTTTGACTTCATTCTTCTTGTCCTCAATATAAGAATCACTCACCTGAGACTTGTCCACTAAATAGGTAGCCTCGCGAGTGGTGCTATTATACAGTACTTTATTTGTTATAAAGCTTTTATTCTTTAATATTGCCACTCCCTCCGAATCAGAAAGCAAATCCCGTCCTGACATTAATCTAGAATCATAAGTAAAGCCAAATAGATTCGTAAGAGTAGGAAGTATGTCAATGCTAGAACCTGCCTTATCTATGATAATTGGCTCTTTCACTGAAGAAGACCATAGAATGAACGTATTCTTATATATTTCAAAATTCTCATCTACCTCATGTCCTGCTAACTCGTCAATGGTTGATTTATTTAAATCGTATGGATAATGATCTCCACTTAAAGCGATTACTGTGTCATCAAGAATCCCCTTCTTATCAAGCTCCTGTATTAAATAGGCCAAGGCTTTATCTAGTTCGATATTACAGGCAATATAAGCCTTCCCTTCCTCTGAATAAGGCAGATTCTTCACTGCATCCTTATTCTTCATACATTGCTTCTGGCCTTCAAAATTATAATGACAGTGTCCACTTATGGTCATGTAATACGCATGGAATGGTTTTTGATTAATATACTCTGGTAGGGTAGCCACCATCATATCATAATCAGAAGCTGGCCAGGCATTGGCATCCTTCATGTCAAAAATATGAGCACTACCTTCCGCCTCACTTATACTTCCAAGCTTTGCAGCCTTAAAGTCATACCCTAAGTTAGGATGTGTCACGTTACGGTCGTAATAGCTAAGAGACCCATTATGATAGGCATAACTAGTAGTACCTAGTCTGTTGAACTGCTCTCCCATAGAAAATGGAAGGTAATTATCCTGTGACCGTCTAAAACTATGAGTTCCATCTGGAATTAGTCCTAGGGTAGCTACATACTCCCCATCACTAGTACTAGTGTTCCACAAAGAGGTATAAAAATTATTAAATACAAAGCTTTCATGAGAAAGCTTATATAAGGTTGGAGTCAGGTTTTTATCTATTGCCCAAGTAGAAAAACCTTCTGCAGTGATAAAAATAAGATTCTTTCCTTTAAACATTCCTGTATATTCATTTTTATTAGTAGGGGTTACCGTAGAGAAATACTGATGTAAGGCCTTGATATCCTTATCATTTTCTTTTTCTGCCAAAGCAGTAAAGTCGATATTCATCACATTAGGAGAAGTATCTATCGGCTCTTCTGTTGGTTGAGGATTCTGTGTAGTAAGAGGTGATTTACTCTCTACTGGCTCATTTTCCTTCTTCTCCTCTCCAGAGCCTGGCACAGGGGTCTTATTAGTGGCACTGGCAAGTAATTCTGAAAGATCGCCTTCCACTTTTCCTACTCCTTGTAAGTCCCGACGGAAGGTAGTGTAGATACCAAGAGTCCTAGCTGCTACCACTTGATCATTCATCTCATAATAGTTCACATATGCTAAAGATTCTACTCCACCAAGGCGAATTAAAAGGACTGGCATCAATTGAAGAAAAATACATAACACTAGAAGAATTCCAGATACTTTCAAGGATCTTCTTTCATACTGAAAATACTTTCTATTTGCAATAATCAAGGCAACCAAAGGCAATAATAGCAATAACAATCCAGGAAGATTGCTTACAATCTGCTGTAAGCCTTCCTTCCAATAAGCAGTAGCATCCTCTGCTGCACCAGCTGCTACACCCCATAGTAATGGCACCTTAAATAGACTCTGGTAAACTAATTGGGTACCGTAAAATATTAACAGCAAAACAATTACTACATATCCAAGTATTTTATTCACTTTCCTTAGAAATAAGCTCGACACTAGAGTAAAAACAGAACCTAACCCTAGAGAAAACAACAGCATAAATGCTATGTTCCAAGATAATCCTTTATATGTAAACCATTGATAGATTAATTCCATCCAAAACACCGCTATAGTGTAAAATAGAAAACGAATATATAACTTCTCCTTTAATTTCATGGTACCCTCCTTTTTATCTCTTGCCCTCGCAGTGCATGGTTAAGTGGATATGCTAGAG
>JAEZQN010000085.1 GCA_023441145.1 Bacillota bacterium | reverse complement strand
CTATATCGCAGATGTAGCAGTACATGATGGAAGGATTACAGCCATTGGAACAAATCTTCAGGTTAAAGCAGAAAAAGAAGTAGATGCTACAGGGAAAATGGTTCTTCCAGGTGCTTTAGATGTTCATACTCATCTGGCCATGCCATTTGGTGGGACCGTATCTGCAGATAGTTACTTATCAGGTACAAGAGCTGCAGCCTGTGGTGGTGTTACTACAGTATTTGATTATCCAGTACAGCGTGCTGGAGGTACAATCTTAGATTTGATTCAATCCAAAAAAGATATTCTCACAAAGGAGGCTTGTGTCGATTATGCCTTTCATTGTTGCATTACTGATTTGAATGGAGGAAGTATCTTAGAGGAAATGGAGCAGGCAGTAGAGGATGGGATTACTAGCTTTAAGTGTTTCTTAGTATATAAAAAAGAGCGAATGATGGTAGACGATGGAACGTTAGCGCGCCTACTATTAAGAGCGAAAGAGTTGGGTGCTATCATTAACGTTCACGCAGAAAATCCAGATTTAATTGATTTAAATATTGAGAAATTCTTAAAGGAAGGGAAAACCTCTGCTTGGTATCATTACCTAAGTCGACCTGAGTATGTGGAAGCAGAAGCAGATAAAAGGGCAGTTCACTGGGCAACTAATCTTAATGCACCTCTTTACATTGTACATATGGCCGATAAGGAAGGATTGGAGGCTTGTATTGCAGCCAAACACCAGGGGCATCAAATCTATGTGGAAACATGTCCGCAATACTTAGAATTTACCTGTGACGTATATAAACGAGAGGATGGGAGAAATTATGTCTGTTCTCCACCGATGAAGGGGAAAGAAAGTCAGGAAGCTCTTTGGAAGGCACTTAAGTTAGGCTTTATTGACACCGTGGCAACAGATCATTGTCCATTTCAGAGCTATGAAAAGGACTGGGGAAAAGATGATTTTACCAAGATACCTAATGGTTGTGCTGGTATAGAGAACCTTTATCCGTATATGTTAGATGCCGCCAATAGTGGAAAGCTTACATTTGAAAGGGTGGTACAGGTATGTGCTACTAACCCAGCTAGGATCTTTGGATGTGAGCAAAAAGGAGACATTGCCATTGGAAAAGATGCTGACATTGTAATTTATGATAGAGATAAGGAATTTACCATTAGTGTAAATAATATGCATTCTGATTATGATCATACTATTTGGGAAGGAAAGAAGCTCCATGGATATCTAGTACAGACTTATCTAAGAGGAAAACTGGTTTATGATAATGGAGAGTTTGTTGGGACGCCTGGCAATGGAAAATATGTAAAGCGTATCCCAACAAAATAAGAGGAATGAGAACAGGAGGTAGAAGGATGGCATATGAACTAATTAATTTAAGATCAGATATAGAAAAGTGTTTACTATGCTATGACGCCCCATGTAGTGGGGCTTGTCCCGCAGGGCTTCCAGTAAGTAAGATGATTCGTTCCTATCGATTTGATAATCCGCATGGGGCAGCAGTCCTTATGAAAGAGAATAATCCATGTACTAGTTGCTCGTCATTAGATTGTCAGGAAGTATGCAATCGAGGGAAACTTAGGGATGCGGTTCCTATACAAAGAATACTTAGTACGGTGAAACCAATCTCTAGTAAAGAGGAATCCTCTATTGATATGACGGTAGATTTATGTGGAGTCCCTTGTGAAAACCCTTTTTTTCTATCTTCATCTATTGTAGGAAGTAATTACGAAATGGTGGCTAAAGCATTTGATCTGGGTTGGGCAGGAGTCGCTTTTAAAACGATTGGAATGTTTGTGCCTGAGGAGGTATCACCAAGGTTTGATTGTTTTGACAAGGCAAATAGTCCTTTTGTGGGATTTAAAAACATCGAACAGATATCTGACCACAGTTTGGAAGAAAATCTTCAATACATAAAAACATTGAAAAAGAACTATCCCTCCAAAGTGATCATTGCCTCCATTATGGGACAGAAAGAGGAGGAATGGACTTATCTTGCTAGGAAAGTGGAAGAAGCAGGAGCTGATGTTATAGAATGTAACTTCTCCTGTCCTCATATGAGTGGGGAGGGTTTGGGAAGTGACGTGGGTACAAACCCAGAATTAGTGGAGCGCTATACGAAGGCAACAAAGAGAGGAACCACATTACCAGTGCTTGCAAAGATGACACCGAATATCACCAATATGGAGGTTCCAGCTCTTGCAGCAGTGAAGGCAGGAGCAGACGGAATAGCAGCCATTAATACTATTAAGAGTGTTATGAATATTGACCTAAACACCTTTGTGTCTGGTCCGGATGTTATTGGTAAGTCTGCAGTAGGAGGATATTCTGGTAAAGTGGTGAAGCCCATTGCCCTACGCTTTATTTATGATATGAAGAGTAATGATGAGCTAAAAACGATTCCTATTAGTGGTATGGGTGGTATTGAAACTTGGAGTGATGCATTGGAATTTATGTCCTTGGGTTGTGAAACTGTTCAAATCACAACGGCAGTTATGCAATATGGATATAGAATCATCCAGGACTTATTAGATGGACTAAAAAGCTATCTTATTAGGAATAGTTATAGCTCTGTTAGCGAAGTTGTTGGTAAAGCACTGCCTAATATACTTCCTGCCCAGGAACTGAATCGTAATAGTATCAGTTATCCTAAAATTAACCGTAGTCTTTGTGTAGACTGTGGCAGATGCTATCTATCCTGTCATGATGGTGGACATCAGGCTATTGTGATAGGCAATGATAAAAAACCAAGAGTAGAGCCAAAGAAATGTGTGGGTTGCCAATTATGTAAGCTTGTTTGTCCCGTAGGTGCGATATTTGCAGGAACAAGGGTACGAACTCAATAAAGAAGGGGTGGAGTGCGATATGTATAAATGCAGTCAGGAAAGAATGGAGAATACAATTAGTAGGATGAGTCAGTTTGGGGATGCAGGGCATGGTGGAATAACAAGATATGCCCTATCCCCAGAAGATATAATGGCACGAAATGAGTTTATGAAAAGGATGAAGCAGATAGGTGCTATCATTGAAATAGATGATGTGGCCAATATCTATGCTACCATTCCTGGCTCAGATCCAAACGAGAAAAGAATTGTAATGGCTTCTCATTGTGATTCCGTAAAAAATGGTGGGAACTACGATGGAATCTTAGGTGTTATATCGGCAATGGAAGTACTGGAAACAGTGGTGGAGCAAAAAATTCCTCATAAACATCCATTGACTGCTATGATCTGGACCAACGAGGAGGGCTCTTTATACCCCCCAGCCATGATGTGTTCTGGTATCGTTTGTTATGAGTATCTTCCTGAAGAGATTCGAATTAAATTCCAATATGAAGATATGATGAAGCAAACTAGTATTATTGACCATAAGAGTACCTTTGGGGAGGCTTTAGAGAAGTCTGGTTTTAAAGGAGATAAGAAGTACCGTCTAAATCCTAAACAGTACCTATATATGTTTGAAACCCATATTGAACAAGGGCCAATTCTTGAAGATAACAATCATGAAATCGGTGTGGTAGATTGTGTGTTAGGAATGTTTAATTATCGACTTAAGTTCTATGGTCAGACCACTCATGCAGGTACATTTCCAATGCCAAAGAGAAAAGATGCCTTCTATGCAGCTTCTCAGGCACTAATCTATATCCATGAAGAAATTGATAAATTAGGCATATCGGAGCTTGTGTATACC
>JAEZQN010000084.1 GCA_023441145.1 Bacillota bacterium | reverse complement strand
TATGGGATAAGGCTACCTTACTTCCGATATCGTAAAAAAACACCTTGCCCCTAGCTTCTTCTCTAAGCTTTACCGGAACGATGCCTTCTACCTTATCTCCCTGCAACTTCAAATATAGGTTACGATTATATCCTTCTAACGGGCCACAAAGGTAACAAATCCACTGCTTCTGATCTTGTTGATGTAAATAATATTTTCCCATATCTGCACTCCACTTTCTACATTCTTTCAGCTACTCCTACCAAACATACTTACTTATAATGTACAAAAAAGCAAAAACAACAGCAATATATCATACCTTTTTGAGATAGCCTATGTAATAATTCCTAAGAGTATCTGTAGATGAGGTTGTGAATTACTTATCAAAGTGTTATAATACGGAGTGCTGAGAAAAAAGAAAAGTATAAAACTTGGAGGGAGAAAAATGAGTACACCAATTACCTTTGGAAATCAATTTCGATATGGCTTAAAACGGGGTGCCCCAATCGCCTTTGGTTACGTTCCAGTATCCTTTGCTTTTGGCTTAATGGCAGTCTCCAATGATATCTCCCCTTGGCTGGCAATCTTTATTAGTTTATCGAATCTTACCAGTGCTGGACAGTTTGCAGGAACCACCTTAATCATACAAAATGCTGGGTACATAGAAATTACACTAACTACATTTATCATCAATATACGCTATATGCTTATGTCCTTATCCTTATCCCAAAAGCTAGATTCTAAAGTCACCTTCTTGGAACGGCTTATCTTTTCCTTTGGTATCACGGATGAGACCTTTGCTGTAGCTGCAGCTGAGAAAATGGAGTTAACTTATGGATATATGATGGGGCTGATTATCGGGCCAATCATTGGCTGGACAAGTGGCACTGCTCTTGGTGCTTTTATCTGCTCAGCACTTCCAGAAAGCTTCAGTGCCGCTTTAGGAATTGCACTATATGGTATGTTTCTAGCCATCATCATTCCACCGATAAAGCATTCTCGCACCATACTGGGAGTTGTTGCCTCCTCCTGCGTACTTTCCTGTATCTTGAAATATACACCTTTCCTAAAAGAAATCTCAGCAGGTTTTCGTGTAATTATCGTCACTGTCATCATCTGTTCACTAGGTGCACTTATAGCACCTATAAAAGAGGAAGACCAAGTATAGCAAAGGAGAGACGCTTATGTATAAATTATACTGTGTTTTACTAATGGCTTTGGTGACATATCTTCCACGTATGCTCCCCATTGCCATATTTCGTAAGAAAATCAACTCTAGGTTTATTCAGTCCTTCCTGCGCTACGTACCATTTGCTGTCTTAAGTGCCCTAACGATTCCGGATATCTTCACTTCAACCGGTAACTATGGCACTGCTACCTGCGGAACACTGGTTGCCATTCTACTGGCCTATCTGGAGCAGAATCTTGTAGTGGTTGCGTCCGGAGCAATTCTGACAGTATTTATTGCAGGATGTATCTTCTAATAGCAAGTATCTTAAGCAGAAAAAAGAAAGCTTCCAAACTAAGTAATCGTATTTACTCTAGTTTGGAAGCTTTCAGAATAGCATATTATCTTGTAACCAATACCATTTCCTTAATAACACTTATGAAGGATCAATACCAACTACCAAATAATATTATCTAAAATATTAAATAAGTTTCTAGACAATCCATATCTAAAGACACAAATATGAAAAAATAGCCCTAGTCCCTTAAAAAGGACTAGAGCCTAAGGTCATGTGTTTAGTGGATGTAAAACCTAATTTTATAGGGTTTTATAGGTTAAGTGATAATCCTTTAAACAATAAACTGTGTTTTACTTTACTAGAGATAGCTGTATACTTAATTCTTTGAAAATGCACTATCTCCATAGGTCCAATCAAATTGAGCTTACTGCAGTTGAAGGGACTTGAACCCTCACTCCCTTGCGAGAACATGAACCTGAATCATGCGCGTATGCCAATTCCGCCACAACTGCATTACGAATAATAATTTACCTCAAAAAAAGGAAAAAGTCAAGATTATAATGAAATTTGACATACAATTGTGACAAATTAATTATTATGATTCGATTCATTTACGCCAACTAATAACAGTCCTATCTTAGCAATATAATCCATATCTAGATTGCTTATTTGCATGGATTCACCAACGTAATTCTCTGAATAACTATTAGTACCCATAAGATAATCTAGAAATGCATTGGCACCATTAGAAAGGTCCAATTGCATATCTTGCTGTGCCATAAGATATAGGGTGATTGCTTCACTTATGATAGTCTGAAATGTTACTGAAGAATCAAAGGTCACCTGATAGGCATCCTTGTTCACATGGTTTTTTATAGAATTAACTTTTGTCTCCATTAGGGATTGCATACAATTATAGGTGTCAGTACTGAAGACTTCTTTTCCATATGCAATGGCATCATAGATAGCATATCCAGCCACCTTCTGCCAGGTAAATTCAACATTAAACCCTGTATCTATGGTATTCATGACATATCCAACATAATCCGATCTCTTGGTAGTTAAAGAAAGCTCCACTGCAGCCCAGAAACGCTCATCGCCATCATCCTCATCTGTATACTCACTGGTTGTCACATTCTCTGGATTGATAAATACCATGTTACTTTGATTATTTTCCAAAAACAACCATGCATTTTGTGCAGCAGCAAGACAACTATTGGCAAACTCCCAATCACTCTTCTCATAATAACGATATGCCTTAGCCATGATTGCAGCAAAATCAGCAGTAGCACAAGTACTAACAGGATATACATAAAGCTCTCCATCCTGATTCTCATCATCTTCTACCGTAACTTTATGGTAAACACCACCCTGGGCATTCTGTAGCTTTTTTAACCACCCTAGTTCTTTCTTAATCAGATGAAGAAGAACCTCTGGCTTTAAGGCTTGTTGTTCTTCCTCCTGCAAATCCAGCTTATAATAAGTGTCATATAGTAAAAACAGGGAGGCTATGGTAGTACAGCTATCTACTGTATACTGACCTCTTTCTCTTAAATTATACCATCCATCTGTTACATCTATCTCTTTATCTGTATCATAGACAATAGCTGTAAACTGATCAGAATAATTGTCTTCACCAAGTAGATTTGCCTTTTCCTCAAAATCAGAAAAATACTTGCCAATGGCGTCATAATACTCTCTGTATACATCATCTCCAATTATAAACTCATCTGAATATAGCTCGTCTCCACAGATTAAGTAATAAGAACCAGGTTCTGTAAACATACTAAAATTAGCATACTGAACCAAGCTCTCCGTAACATAGTCCCAACTTCGTTCTGTAAGCTTACCTGAATAAACAGTATTCCCCGATCCATCTAATACATGATAAGTATCTACCCCATTATTATTGCTTACTGCTGCTATCTTTCTATCATTCGGTCTATAACCAATCTGATTCAGGTTAATGGAATAAGTTGCTTCCCCAGTTGCCTTATCCAAACTATTCAACCCAAAATCAGCCTCACTGGTAATATAGAAATCATCTGCAGTAGCTTCTATCTTGACCTTGGCGTCATAACTTGTAGTGTCCTTTATTGAATCACCTGAACAGCCTGCAAAGCTAATTGCTCCGATCAAGCCAAGCATTACTCCTACCCTCAATCCTACTTTCTTTGCTCGCTCCATAGCGCCCTCCACAATTGAAGATTAAGGTCTAACTCTATTATAATATAGAAATGGTTGGAAGGCAATAAAGGATATATTATTCATGATGATTCAAAGAAAGAAGTAAGGTCTCTAGGTCCTCTACTGTATTAATAATATAATCAGGATTTGCCTCATTTAGCTCCTCCTTAGGTCCATATCCATATGAAACAGCTACACTGAGAATACCATGACGTTTGGCGCCTTCAACGTCAAACCTTCTATCTCCTATCATCACAGCCTGATTCTTATTATTTTCGGTAACCCCTAGGAGACGTAGGGCTTCTTCCACCACCTCTTCCTTATCCACTCTTGTTCCATCTAGAAAGCTTCCTACTACATGGTGAAAGTATTTTTTTATACCAAAGTGTTCTAAAATCTGTTCCACATATACTGTTGGTTTGGAGCTAGCTACCGATAACTGATATCCTTCGTCCCTCAGGCGACTAAGCATCGTATCAATGCCTTCATACATATTGTTTTCATACAAGCCTTTTACAGCAAAACGGGAGCGATATATCTCCATAGCTTTTATTGCTTGCTCCTCAGTTAGCCCATAGAAGTTCATAAATGAATCTTTAAGTGGAGGGCCGATAAAAGGTTGTAGCTCATCCAAATTCTCAACCTCAATTCCAAAATAATTAAGGGCCAATTGTACACAAGTAGTGATTCCAATCTTAGGATCGGTCAGTGTACCATCTAAGTCAAACAAAGCATATTTAATCATAATAATCTCCTTCTATCCATTCATTAACGTGTTTATCATACCTGAAAACTAAAAATTCCAAACAAAGAGTTTTGTTTGCAAAACTCTTAACCTACAGTAGGTCGAATCAGTGACATTATCCAAGCCAACCCAGTGCGATAATCAGCTTTCTGCCTGTTAGAAAGCTTTTTTGATACATAGGATATTGCGAAACATTTCCTATGTATCAAAGGAAACTCCGACATAGCTGCCGGAGTTTCGTGTTTACTTATTATATATGGGCAATATTAACTAAAGTAAGTTTATCCTTCGCAGCAGTTTCTAAACTAGTCAATAAGGCATTTGCAGTATCCAAAGAGGTTAAACAGGTTACCCCTGTCTCAATAGATACACGTCTAATTAAGAAACCATCTCTAGTTTTATCTCTACCCTGAGTAGGGGTATCAATAACAAGGTCAATCTTATGCTCTAATAACAGATCCATTAGTGTTGGAGCCTCTTGGTCAAGTTTATTTACTGGGAAGGCAAGCACCCCATTAGCATTTAATACTTTTGCCGTACTCCTAGTGGCAAAAATATCATAGCCTAAGGCTTTAAATCTCTTACCTACTGCAACAGCCTCTAACTTATCTGCATCTTTTACTGTCATAATCATTTTCTTATGCTTTGGTAGGTTTACACCAGAGCCTAAGAAGGCTTTATATAAGGCTTCATGGAAATCTTCTGAGATACCTAAGCACTCACCAGTAGATTTCATCTCAGGTCCTAAGCTTATGTCAGCACCACGAAGCTTCTCAAAAGAGAACACTGGCATCTTAACTGCAATGTACTTGCTTTCTGGCTGAAGGCCTGGAGTATATCCAAGGTCACGAAGCTTTTCTCCAAGAATTACTCTAGATGCAATATCCACAATAGGAATACTGGTTACCTTACTAATGTATGGCACGGTACGGCTAGAGCGAGGGTTAACCTCGATAACATAAACCTCTTCCTGGTAGATGATAAACTGGATATTGATAAGCCCCACTACATGAAGGCTCTTCGCCAGTTTACGTGTATAGTCTTCAATAACAAGTTTACATTTTTCAGAGACATTCTGTGTTGGGTAAACACTAATGCTATCACCAGAGTGGATACCTGCACGTTCCACATGTTCCATAATACCTGGGATAATAATGTCTTCTCCATCACAAACAGCATCCACTTCTACTTCCTTACCCATTAGATACTTATCTACTAAGATAGGATGCTCCTGCAGGTGGCGATTAATGATATTCATAAACTCAATGACATCTTCATCAGAAATGGCAATCTGCATTCCCTGTCCACCAAGAACATAGGAAGGACGAACCAGTACTGGATAACCTAGCTCGTTGGCTGCAGCAAGTGCCTCCTCTGTTGTAAATACTGTTTTCCCTTGTGGCCTTGGAATACAGCATTCCTCTAAGATGTCGTCAAAGAGCTCACGGTCCTCTGCTGCATCTACATCCTCTGCAGAAGTTCCAAGTATCTTAACACCCATTTTCATGAGGCTATCTGTTAGCTTAATTGCTGTCTGGCCACCAAACTGTACTACTGCTCCAGCCGGCTTTTCAAGACGTACTATATTTTCAACATCCTCTGGAGTAAGTGGTTCAAAATAAAGTTTATCTGCTATATCAAAATCGGTACTTACTGTCTCCGGGTTATTATTTACGATGATAGTTTCGTAACCTGCTTTTCGTAAAGCCCAGGTAGCATGAACGGAACAATAGTCAAATTCAATTCCCTGTCCGATACGGATAGGTCCACTTCCTAGAACTAATATCTTTTCTTTATCGGAATTTGCATCTACCTCGTCAACGCTTCCATAGCAGCCATAGTAATATGGCGTGCTTGCTTCAAACTCCGCTGCACAGGTGTCAACAATCTTAAAGGCTTTGATAATGTTATGTTCGTAACGCATAGCCTTTATATCAGCTTCCTTCTTTCCTGTAAGATTAGCAATCACGTTATCCGGGAATTCTATTCTCTTTGCTTGTGCTAACAGCTCAGGAGTAAGCTCCTCTGATTTTAATCGTTGCTCCATTTCTACAAGAATGGCGATCTTATCTATAAACCAAATGTCTACCTTCGTAATATCGTTTATGACTTCATAAGCAATGCCTCGTCTAATCGCCTCTGCGATAAGAAAGATTCTTTTATCATCTACTATATGAAATTTTTCAATCACTTCTTCGTCTGTTAGATCGTCATATTCTGTAGTAATGAGGCTATCTACGTGCTGCTCTAGAGAACGAAGGGCTTTCATAAGAGCTCCTTCAAAGTTGTTACAGATACTCATAACCTCGCCAGTGGCCTTCATCTGGGTGGTCAAGGTTCTCTGTGCCATAATAAACTTATCAAATGGAAGTCTTGGTATCTTCACAACACAGTAGTCAAGGGCAGGTTCAAAGCTAGCGTAGGTCTTACCAGTAATGGCATTTTTAATCTCATCTAAGGTATAGCCTAAGGCAATCTTTGCCGCAACCTTGGCTATTGGATAACCTGTAGCCTTACTTGCAAGAGCAGAGGAACGGCTCACACGAGGGTTTACCTCAATAACGCAGTATTCAAAGGAGTCTGGATTTAGAGCATACTGTACGTTACACCCACCAGTGATGTTTAGTTCTGTAATAATATTTAACGCTGAGGTACGAAGCATTTGATGATCTTTGTCAGTCAAAGTCTGAGAAGGGGCTACAACGATACTGTCTCCTGTATGCACACCAACTGGGTCCAAATTCTCCATATTACAAACAGTAATGCAGTTTCCAGCACTGTCTCGCATTACTTCGTATTCAATTTCCTTCCATCCAGCAATACATCTTTCAATTAAGCACTGGCCAACACGGCTTAATCGTAGACCATTGGAGCAGATATCTTCTAGCTCCACTGGGTTGTTGGCGATACCACCACCACTTCCACCTAGAGTATAAGCAGGACGAATAACCACTGGATATCCAATGGTTGCAGCAAAGGCAATGGCATCCTCTACGTTAGTTACTACCAAGCTTGCAGCAACTGGCTCACCGATTTTTTCCATGGTGTTTTTAAATTCTAAGCGATCTTCTGCTTTCTTAATGGTTTCAGAAGTGGTACCAATAAGTTTTACGTCATTTTCACGAAGAAAACCGCACTCTTCTAATTCCATGGCTATGTTTAGTGCTGCCTGTCCACCAAGGGTTGGAAGTACGCTGTCTGGTTGTTCCTTTAAAATCAGCTGCTTTACAAGATCTACAGTAAGTGGCTCAATGTACACCTGATCAGCAATCTCTTTATCTGTCATGATTGTAGCAGGGTTAGAGTTTACTAATACAACCTCGATGCCCTCCTCCTTTAAAGAACGACAAGCCTGTGTACCAGCGTAATCAAACTCTGCTGCCTGGCCGATAACTATAGGACCGGAACCAATTACTAATACTTTTTTTATACTTTCAATCTTTGGCATTATTTGCACACCTCCATCATATGAATAAATCTGTCGAATAAGAACTCAGAGTCCTTGGGACCTGCAGAGGCCTCTGGATGGAACTGAACAGTAAATATATTCTTATTAAGATAATGAACACCTTCTACTGTTTTATCGTTTACGTTGATAAAACTGGTCTCTGCAAGACTACTGTCCATGCTTTCATCATCTACTACATATCCATGATTTTGGGAGGAGATATATACTCTACCAGTACTCAAATCCTTAACAGGATGGTTGGCACCTCTATGACCATATTTCATCTTATGTGTTTTCGCTCCGGTCGCTAGAGCCATAAGTTGGTGTCCCAAGCAAATTGCAAAGATTGGGATATTGGTATGATAAAGTTTTTTGATTTCTTCTATAATTTCTACGCATTCAGCAGGATCTCCAGGACCATTGCTCAGCATTATACCATCTGGGGCAGCTTTTATAATTTCTTCTGCCTTCGTCATTGCTGGATATACAGTTACCTGGCAACCTCTATTTAGGAGGCACCTTATAATATTTTTCTTAGAACCTAGATCCATAAGAGCAACCTTCTTTATGTCACCTTCTATCGCTTTTGTACCAAGGTCTCCTGGTATGTAGGTTTTAACCTCTTTACAACTAACCTTTTCTACCACGTTGGTTACACGGTATTCACGTATTCTTGCTAAAGCATCCTCTAGCTTATAGTTTTCATTGGTGGTAATCATGCCATTCATGGTACCCTTCTCTCGAAGGAGCTTTGTCAAAGCTCTAGTATCAATACCCTCTATTCCAGGAATATCATTGGTAATAAGAAATTTCTCTATACTATCATCGTTTCTAAAGTTACTTCCCCGTCTTGCGATTTCTCGCACAATATATCCATCTGGCCATGCCTTTTCAGACTCTGTGTCCTGATAGCATACCCCATAATTACCAATAAGCGGGTAAGTCATTACGACAGCCTGGCCTGCATAGCTAGGATCTGTTAGTACCTCCAAATAACCCGTCATAGAAGTGTTAAATACAATTTCACTAATCACTTCACGGTTAGAGCCGATACTATTTCCTATAAATGTGGTTCCATCTTCTAGTATTAGAAATGCTTTCATAAATACACCTATTCCTTTCTTTTTCTTTTGATTTTCTTTCGAATTCAGAAAAATACACAAAAAAAAAGAATACACACCAACGTAAAGCGCTTAAATTCTCTTTTCACCATATGCCTTAATCCTAAATTGTCATAAGTTTATCATAAGTGTCTTTATATGGCAAGACTTTTTTTATGAGAAAAACCGATTACCTATTATTGATATTTTACCTTATCCTGATACATATAATGGAAGCCAGCGTCCTTAACCTTAAGGAGCCGGCTTTTCATTTTACTATACATAATCAAATCTCATATTTAGCTTAACTCTGCGATTCTACTAACACCAACATATATCTCACTAATCTTATACCAAGTTGCAAAATCAACGACGCCTGTTTCAGGCAAATCAAAGATTCTCTGGAAGACAGAAACTGCCTCAGCCGTTCTCTCACCATAGTTACCATCCTCTGCCACTTTAGGAATCAAAGGATATCCTCTTGAGATGACATTTAACTGATTCTGAACCTGTCTTACTTTATCTCCAACCGAACCAATTTCCAAAGGTGCTCCTGGCCAAGATGCTGGAACTCCCGCTACTTCTTCTGCAGTATTAATAAACATCGTATTGCCATAAAAATTACGTAGAATCTCTATGGCTGTATAGCCTTGATCACCTAGATATTTAGATCCCCACTGTGTCATCCAGTTTGGACAAGTCACATTTCTACCATCACAATACTGGGTAAGTATCGGCTGCCTTACATCTGGAAAAGACAAATAGTTTGCAAATATAGTATCTACTATTTGTGAAATCGTATCAAAGATATTACGTTCTGGTATAAACTTATGGTCATAGGCAGTTGAGGATGTAATAGTAAAATTATACCCCTTATTACGATACCACTCCGTATATACCCGATTTAAGGTAAAGGACTGAATTGCTAGCACGTTGGCCTGTATGGTAGCTTCTGGCCAGGTAGCATATATCTCACTGGAAGCTACATTCTTAATATAATCTCGATATTTCACATAATAGTTCTGTGCGCTTTTGTCACTTGGAGGACCATCGTGAACTACTATAAATTCTGGTATTACCACCTTACTTAATACAATTTCCCCAGTTTCATTGACTGGCTTAATCTCTGCCTCCGCTATCTTTGGTGGATAATCTCCAAACAAAACATTAGGACCTATAGAAAAAAGCTCCTCACTGTTTCCTACCGCATCATTCATTGGCATGAGGGAAAAATTCTGTATTGCAGTAATAGAAGGAAGAATTTGTACCCCATCTATCGTTACTGTTTCGTAACCAGGAATACTAACTTGCACATTATACTCAGAGTATGGTTGTACATCAGAAGGCTCCATACTGTAATCAATGTTTGGAGCAGGCAATTCTATTTCCGCCGTACGACCAATGTTATCTGTTTGCACTTCTTGAAGGATAGTCCCTGGATCTGCGGTACTACTAATTCTTATTGTTGCACCAGCTAAAGGTCTGGAGGCAAGGATTGATGTAACATCCGCGCGGAATTTTCCAAAGGACTGAACCCCAACCTCAGCTGGATAAATAATATTTCTTTTCATGATTACCCCATTCTTATGCTTTACTAGTATTTTATGATGACATAATCATAATGTTCCATAGAATAGGGAGCTAGAAATGGTCATTTTTTCTGCCAGTTATGGGACCATTGATATGGTTTACTCCTCTGATCTATGGTACCAAAACCATAACCTGCTGCCTTTATCTTCTCAATAATTTTGGTCAAAACCTTGACGGTTAATTTATTTGAACGTCCATCATGAAGTAGAATTACAGGCTCCATATACTTATCAAAGCTTCGTATATTCTTAAGTATGGAGGTGCTAGTAGGCCTTCCTATGGCATCCTCTCCTGATACATTCCAGTCTATATACTGAATATTACGATTGTTAAGTTCCTCTATAATATCAATGCAATAACGAGACATATAACAATTGGCACTACCATAAGGAAAACGATAATACCTAGGAACTACTCCTGTTATTTCCGTTAACCTATCACTAGTTTTTATGATATCCTCTAAACAGCTATCTTTGGACTTATATATCTTCTTATAGTTATGGTCGTATGTGTGAATACCAATTACATGGCCTTCTTCCACCATTCTCTTTACTAACGCTTCCCGCTCTGGAGTTATCTCCTCCGCCACCACAAAAAACGTTGCCTTAATCCCATATTGATCAAGAATATCAAGAATCTTCTCTGTATTTGCACTAGGCCCATCATCAAAGGTTAAAAAAGCTGTCTTAGTAAGCTCCTTTTTCTCAATGTCTGCTTCCTTATTCTCTCCTTCCATGGCACTAACATCCTGACTATCCTCCTGCTTCAAGGCATTTTTTCTTTGTTCATACTCTCCATAGGTCTTAGGACCCCGGACCCTCCCAATAGAGGTTTGGTCTACCATAAAACAGATTGCAATACAGACTGCAATAAAACCTGCAATGCCTAACACTTTACGAATAATCTGCTTTTTCATTGTATTCCCTCTTAATGACTTATCTCTATATCATATGCGTATCAATAATATGGTATGCCCAGTTCCTAATTTCATGGGGACTTTAAGAGCAATTTCCTCTACAGAAAAAAAGAACTATGGAAGCTTAGTTCCATAGTTCTTCTGAATATTCTCTATATCCTCTCGTAACGGTTAAAGTAATACTCTAAATCATAATAAGTTTGTTCCTCACTGTCAGCAACCAACTTCCAATTAGGATCTTCGTCTAAGTTAGGAAAATAGGTATCTGCTTGATAAGCATACTCAATCTTGGTCACATGTGCAACCTTACAATAGGGGAGCATTTGCTCATATATACTAGCTCCACCAATGACATAAACCTCCTCAGAGGGAACATCCTTTACCCTATCAATGGCCTCCTCTACACTATGGACTACAATAGCATCCTTTACTGTATAACCCTTATCCTTGGTAATGACAATATTCGTTCTATTCTTCAGTGGTTGTTTCTGAGGAAAGGACTCTAAGGTCTTTCTTCCCATAATCACAACCTTACCTGTAGTGGTTTCTCTAAAAAATCGTTGATCCGCTGGAATTCTAACTAGCAACTCATTTTTGTAGCCAATTGCCCAATTTCTATCTACAGCAACTATTAAGTTCATGAAAGTTCCTCCTTACACAGCAATCGGTATCTTCACTTGTGGCCCCGTCACATAGTTGTCTAATCTAAAATCATCTACTGTAAATTCATAAAAGTCTTTAATTTCTGGGTTCATCCAGAAGGTAGGTGCCTCATAGGTAGGTCTACTAATAAGCTCCTCAATAATTGGAATATGACGATCATAAATATGAGCATCTGCAATAACATGCATAAGTTCCCCAACTTCATAACCACAAACCTGAGCAAACATATGCACAAGAACTGCATACTGACATACATTCCAATTGTTTGCTGCCAAAACATCCTGAGAACGCTGATTTAAAACAGCATTTAAACGCATAGTATCACTATCCCTATCCTTGGTCACATTAAAGGTCACGCTGTAAGCACATGGGTAGAGATTCATCTCATGAAGGTCCTGGTGATTATATAGATTCGTCATAATTCTTCTACTATAAGGATTGTTCTTCAAATCAAAAATCACTCGGTCTACCTGGTCCATCATACCTTCCTTGTAAACATGCTTTACTCCCATCTGGTATCCATAGGCTTTCCCAATAGAACCAGTTTCATCTGCCCAGCTATCCCATATATGGCTGTTAAGGTCATTGATGTTGTTAGACTTTTTCTGCCATATCCATAGAATCTCATCGATACAGCTTTTGATTCCTGTACGACGAAGAGTCAAGGCTGGAAATTCCTTAGACAGATCGTAGCGATTCACTACACCGAATTTTTTAATGGTATAAGCTGAGGTACCATCCTCCCATTTTGGGCGAACCTTTTCCCCCTCGGTACTTGTACCATTATTTAGTATATCTTGACACATATCTATAAAAATTTTATCTGCTAAACTCAATTTTTTTCATCCTTCCATGTCGTTCTTTTTTTATTCTATCTTTTTTCTAGTATTTTCGCAAGGAGTAACTACATCTTTTGTGATGTGGTATTTCCCTTTATTGTAAAAATAGCTCCCCATAAATTATGGGAAGCTATTTGTTTTGTTATTCATCTATTTCATACAAAGAATACTTTCTTCTTTATATGCCTTAATTCTAGATAGGTTCGCGTATTTTTCAACATTACCATTTTCAATCACAACCAATGCAGGTGCTTGCATAATACCATATTTTCTTGCCATGTCTGGCTGCTCTTCTGCGTCAATCAGCACATAATCCACATTATCTAGTAGTTGCTTCGCCATTGCACAATTTGGACAGGTCTTGGTTGTAAATAAGAAGCGATTGGTATCCTCTTCCCCTAAATCTAAAGTGATATCAGAACAATCACAGGTTTCCTTGGTCACATTAGGTGTGGGTCTTGACTGCTCCACATTGTATACCTTACGGTTCTTATATTCTTGAGTCTTTCCTTCATTCCAATTTTGTACAGGACGATAATATCCGGTAATACGACTGTAAACCTCTGCACTTTCTCCACATGTTGGGCAAGTAAACTGTTCACCCTCCAAATATCCATGGTGCTTACAGATGGAATAGGTTGGAGAAATCGTATAATAAGGAAGCTTATAGTTATTGGCAATGGTTCTTACAAGCTTAGCAGCTGCACTCCAATCAGGAAGCTTCTCACCTAGGAAAGTATGGAATACGGTTCCTGAGGTATACAACGTCTGTAACCCATCTTGAATGTCTAAGGCATCAAATACATCTTCTGTATATCCCACTGGTAAATGAGAACTATTCGTGTAATAAGGATCGTCACCTTGGTTGCCTGCAGTGCGAATATCTGGCCAACGCTTCTTATCATGTTTTGCCAAACGGTAGGAAGTAGATTCTGCTGGAGTCGCCTCTAGGTTGTAGAGTTCCCCATAATTCACCTGATAATCAGAGAGACGTTCTCTCATATGATTTAATACCTTTTTACTAAACTCTTGGGTCCTTAGTGAGGTCATGTCCTCTAGTAACCATCTTGCATTTAATCCAACTTCATTCATACCAACCAAACCAATGGTGGAAAAATGATTATCAAAACCGCCAAGATAACGCTTAGTGTATGGATATAAACCTTCCTTAAGAAGCTTCGTAATGACTCTACGCTTGGTATTTAAGGAACGAGCTGCTATGTCCATCTGATGATTGAGGCGACTAAAGAATTCTTCCTCACTCTTCGCTAAATATGCAATTCTAGGTAGGTTAATGGTTACTACACCCACACTACCTGTGCTCTCTCCTGAACCGAAGAAGCCACCAGTCTTCTTACGAAGTTCACGAAGATCCAAACGTAAACGACAGCACATAGAACGTACATCACTTGGCTCCATGTCAGAATTAATGTAGTTAGAGAAATATGGAGTACCGTACTTAGAAGTCATCTCAAACAACAAACGATTATTTTCTGTATCGGACCAGTCAAAATCCCTTGTAATTGAGTAAGTAGGAATTGGATACTGGAATCCACGACCATTGGCATCACCTTCTACCATAATCTCGATGAAGGCTTTGTTTACCATATCCATCTCTTTCTTACAATCCTTATATGTAAAGTCAACCTCTTTACCACCTATAATACATGGGAGGTTTGCTAAATCATCTGGTACAGTCCAGTCTAATGTAATATTGGAGAATGGTGCTTGTGTTCCCCATCTGCTAGGAGTATTTACTCCATAGATGAAGGATTGAATGCATTGTTTTACCTCTTTATAAGAGAGATTATCAACTTTTACAAAAGGTGCTAGGTAGGTATCAAAGGAAGAAAAGGCTTGTGCTCCTGCCCATTCATTCTGCATGATTCCTAAGAAATTCACCATCTGATTACATAGTGTAGATAAATGAGAGGCTGGAGAGGAGGTAATCTTACCAGGGATTCCACCTAATCCTTCTTTAATTAATTGTTTTAAAGACCATCCAGCACAATATCCGGTTAGCATAGATAAGTCATGTATATGTATATCTGCATTACGATGCGCGTTGGCAATCTCCTCATCATATATTTCTGATAACCAGTAATTTGCAGTAATAGAACCTGAATTATGTAAAATCAATCCGCCAACAGAATAGGTAACAGTGGAGTTCTCTTTCACACGCCAATCCTCTTCCTTTACATAGCTGTTGACAATCTCCTTGTAATCCAAAATCGTAGATTTCATATTACGAATCTTCTCGCGGTTTTTACGATATAGGATATAAGCTTTTGCTATGTCTGTATATCCAGTTTGCTCTAGAACTTGTTCTACACTGTCCTGAATATCTTCCACAGAAATCTGGCCATCTTTAACCTTACTTTGGAAATCCGAGGTAACCCTCAGTGCAAGTAGATTAATAATATCATCATTGTACATTTTTGAGGTAGCGTTAAACGCCTTTGCAATTGCATTAGAGATTTTGGATAAGTTAAACTCAGCTATCTCGCCATCTCTTTTAATTACCTTAAACATGAACCTTGCTCCCTTCTAACCAATTTATTCTCATTCGTTGCAATAATATTGTTTGTATCTAATTGTAGCAAAAGAAAAAGAGGTAGTCAAGGTATATCTACAATATCTACGCAAAATAAAAAGCTATACCACAATATGTAGTATAGCCTCTAACTCCTTGATTCATTTGGCTTCATGGGTTTGTCAATGAAATTTTTCACAAAAATGTAACAATATTTTTGTGCAGGTTAAATGATGTTATTACAGAATTCTTTGATAAATATCGGAAGGAATATAAGCCTTAACAAAGATACCTTCCTCCTGATACTCTTCATTAAGAAGCTGTCCATACTTTCTGATCACTTGAATCTTGCCAGCCTCTTGATAGGAAAACAGCCGTTCCACCAGTATCTTTTGCTCCTTAAGGATAGCCTCAATGGCATCTAGTAGTTCTGGTAGTCCATCCTGATGCTTAGCCGATATTCTTAACGTCTTATCTGCCTTAAGGTCCTTTATTACAACAGGTTTATCTAGGCGGTCTTGTTTATTAAATGCAGTAATAATAGGTTTGTCTTTGACCCCAAGTTGCTCTAATGTCTGATAGACAATATGCATCTGGGTGTCAGCTTGAGGATTAGATGCATCCACTACATGTAGAATGATATCTGCATACTTGGCTTCCTCCAACGTACTTTTAAATGCTTCGATTAAATGGTGAGGAAGCTTACGAATAAATCCAACAGTATCTGTAAGGAGAATTTGCTGTCCACTTGCAAGTTCCAAATTTCTTGTAGTAGGATCTAGAGTGGCAAAGAGTTTATCCTCCTCTAACACATCAGCATTGGTAAGAGTATTTAACAAGGTAGACTTTCCTGCATTGGTATAGCCTACAATAGCAACCACGGGAATAGAATTCTTCTGCCTTCTTACCCTTAAGGTCTCTCTTGTTTGTTTAACTCCTTCCAGCTCCCGTTTTAATATAGAAATACGATCTTTAATCAGACGTCTGTCAACCTCTAATTTCTTTTCACCAGGACCTCTAGTACCAATACCACCACCTAGTCTAGAAAGACTCTTACCAAGTCCAATTAATCTTGTAGAACGATAACGAAGCTGAGCAAGTTCAACTTGAATCTTACCTTCCTTGGTACCTGCTCTAGCTGCAAAAATATCTAAAATCATAACTGTACGATCTATTACTTTAAGCTCTAGGGCATCCTCAAGATTCTTAATCTGAGCAGGGGATAGCTCATCATCACAAACAAATCCAGTTGCCTCAAGATGTTCTGCTAGTTCCCTAAGCTCCTCAATCTTCCCTTTACCGATATAGGTACCTGGATGATAAGATTCTCGATTCTGGATAACCTTAGCTACAGTAATCGCGCCTGCTGTCTTGGCAAGCTCCTCTAGCTCGTCAAGAGATTGTTCTGTATCGTCTCCATCATTAAGACAGACACCCACCAAAATCACTTTTTCAAGAACATCTCCTAACTCATACAATTCTGCCATAATTCCTCCAATTACTTGTTATATCGAGTAGATAAGAATACAAGTTCTCTTTGCATATTCTCATCCTCTGGATAAGCTTTTATATATTCTTCTGCCTTCTCATAAGCAGTATTAAAATCACCTAACTGCTCATAGATCAGTACTTCATTATATTGTAACTCCTTAGCACTAATCTTATCCCCAGTAGATAATCCAAGAACTACATAAGACTGGGCCTTATCATATTCTTCTAACGCAATATAACAGGAGCTAAGATTGAGATAACAGGTACTGCTAACACCTTTACTATTACTATCTATATAGGTAAGATAATTCTCTATGGCTTTGGTATAGTCCTTGGTTACATAGTACACATCTCCCATAAGACGATATGCTTCCTTCATCTCAGTGGTTATACCTTGTAAAATAGCTAAGGCTCCCTCATAATCCTCCTGATAAAACTTAACCTCTGCAAGTTGTAAAGAGTCCTTCATCGTCTCAGGCTTAATGGCCTCAGCCTTCTTTAATATTGCCTTTGCCGCCTCTTCATCCCCAGCCTGTATCAGCATCTTATAATATAGTAGATATAAGCTATAATTCTTATCCTCTAAGCTTACAGCCTTTTCAAAATCCTTCTTTGCTTCCTCAATATTCCCTGCATCCGCATTTATAGAACCACGTTGCGCATACACTAAGGCAGTGCCTACCTCTTTCACAAGTGCATCGTATACTCCTAAAGCCTCATTATACTTCCCCTGTTTCACATAGCATTGTCCCAAATAACTACGAATATCTGTATTCAAATCATTGACGCAGTCCATATCTAAAGCTCGCTTAAACAGCTTTACCGCTTCCTCATACTTACCAAGAGAATACAAAGCAACTCCCTGTCCACGAAGAGCTTTTTTTGTGTTCTTATTGGTAATGGAAGAGTCCACATCTATTATAGCTTTTTCATATTGTGCTATTGCCTTCTCATACTCACCAAGCTTAGTCAGTGCTTGTCCATACTCAATATAGTAGATGGCCTTGTCATTTTTTAGACCTATGGCCTTTTCAAAATTCTTACAAGCGTCTTCATATTGACCATTTTCTAAAGCTACAACACCGTCATCATAATAGCTGCCTGCACTCTTTTCAGAAGAACAGGCAGTTAAAGATAGCATTGCAGTTATTAAACATATGGTAACTATCCATTTCTTCACTATTGCTACTCCTAACTTTTTATATTAAGGTATATTCTTTACAACAATTACAAGCAAGGACATCTCCTCACATACACCATTATAAAAGGTCTACTTCTCTTTTGCAAGGTAGCAATTACTTACGATTATAACTGCCCTTTCGTGAATCCTTTTTTACTTGTTTCCCTTGATACATAAATTGGTCGGCAACATAAAGGTATTCATCTAAAATGTCATTATCCTTTGCTTGTTTGTCATTAATATAATTGTAGTAGCAGCCTATACTTACGCAAATCTTATATGTTTTACCACTAGTAGCATTATATTGTTCGATATACTTATAGATACTTTCTATAATCTCACTGGCATACTTATCATCAAAGCTACCCTTCTTAATTAAGACAAATTCGTCTCCGCCCAATCTAGCCACATAACCATTATCACCCTTTACAGAGAGAAAGGCATTGGCCACAACTCGAATCGCACTATCCCCTTCCAAGTGGCCAAATACGTCATTAATCCCCTTCAGGTTATCCATATCTCCTAGGATCATAAAGAATTGTTGTCCATCATCCTTACATTCTTTAATCATTGACTTGGCAATATTATTAAAGCCCAGTCGGTTGTTAATACCTGTAAGCTCGTCCCGAATAGCTAAGGCATTGAGTTTTTTATTATAATAAGCCATTTCATTATGAGAGCGAACAATTTCTATGGCATTGTTGATATTTCTCCCCCAACTTCTATACTGCGGCTCAAATACAGCATTATCCTTACCAAAATTAATTACCATGTAACCAAAACAACGATCTATAAAATGAATCGGTGTAAAAAAGTAGGTGGTAGGATAATCTCTCTCCTTACTAATGGCTGGAAGCATCTCTTTCACAGAGAACTTAGTTCGATCAAAACTCTTCTCACCTTTTACATCACTTACGTACATACACATCTTATCAGAATAACCAATTGTTCTGTACTTACCACTACAATCTCCGTCTATACAATCCTCTGGTTGTACCTCATTTACTTCATCCCAATCCTCACAGAGGCAAAGATAAAATTCCTCGTATTTACTAAGTTGGTATGTATTCTGAGCTACCTCCTCCATACATTCCTCTATCGTAGTGGCGGAAGTAAGCTTTTCTTTCATAAAACTACTCTTACGAAAAAAATCTTCTAAGTAGTCATTATCTTTATCTAAATTAGCTAATCGTTTTTGATAGTACAAATCATTGTTACAACCACAGCTTTGGGCGATACAGAGTTTACCTCCCGTTTTTAGATCGAGAGGCTCATCTAAGCCCTCCATCATATTATGTAATAAAGTAACCGCATTACTTCCATGAATATCAAATGGCATTTGGGCGGAAGTAACTCCTGGAATGTAGGCAATTCCTTCATCGTAAGAATCATAGCCAACTACTGCGATGTCCTCAGGGACACGAATCCCTGCCTTCACCAATTCTTTAATCACTGCCATTGCAGAATAATCTGCTCCACAGACAATGGCCTCAGGCCAAGGCACTTCTCTATTTATAACTTTCTTACCATAGACCGCAGAATCAATCACCCAGAAGTCCCCATAGGAATATCGGTCCTCTTCTATCGGTATATTGTGTTTTTTTAGACTATTAAAATAACCCTGCAAACGATTCTCTGCATGAATGTGCCCTTTAAATCCTGTTAAACAATTTATCTTCGTATAACCATGAAAATCAATAAGATGATCTACTAGGTGTTCAAAGGTAACTTCATCATTTACCGCTAAGTACGGGAAATTCTTTGAAGGTCTATCAAGCACTACTACGGGATTAGAGCACTCCTTTTGTAGTCTTTCTTCTAATGCTTCCTCTAACCCTTCAACTTTCATAGAGTCCCCTAATATAATAACACCATCCATCTCTTTAAAATTAGGTAAATTAAATATATTCAACTCTCCGTCTTGATATCCAATATTCTCTGTCTGTCTAATAAACGTCGCGAATACACATACATCTAAATTATAGCTGTATGCTTTCTTAATGATTGACTGTAAATATAATGTGTTATTACGTTCCGTAGCATTAGATACTAATACTACAATCCGTTTTCTAGTAGACAACCCTCACACCTCCAAAATGGATAAACAATATGTATATTAACCCCTAACATATACTAATATATGTATTGTATCATATAACAATATTTTAACCATTCTTTCGGAAAATTACTAGTACTAATTTACTAGTGAACCGTTCTTAAAATTTCATTTAAGGCACTTTTGCTACTGGTATGACTTCTGATGACGTTTGCCTTACATCTCTCAGCCTCAGCGACAGCACAACGAACCATTTTGTGAGATACTGTATTGGTAAATAAAATTACCAAATCAGGGGAACCAATTTGATCACTTAGTTTAGATGTCATCTGGGTAAAAACCTTTACCTTACAATTAAAATCTTTGCATATTTTTTTATATTGGCTAACCATTCGGTCATGTCCACCTACAATCACTATACTCATATCCACCATCCTATCTTTTTAGTACATTGTTGTTAGTTGTTTCTAACTTGTGTTTAGTTTACCTAATTAGTATCAGATTGTCAATACCAGAATGGCGATACAAGAAAAAAGCTGATTATTCTGTAATTACTTTAACAGAATGATCAGCTTAATAAACATCGTTATCATTATCCTAGCGTAATATCCAAAATCATCATCAAGGAAAACCCAACTGCAAAGGACACGGTTCCAATATTAGAGTGCCCACCAGAGGACATCTCAGGAATCAGTTCCTCAATAACTACATAAATCATGGCACCGGCTGCAAAGCTTAATAAATAAGGTAAAATTGGCACCACAAATCCTGCAATCGCAATGGTAAGAATTGCTCCCAACGGCTCTACCACTCCAGACAATACACCTAGACCAAAAGCTCTTTTCTTTGAACTTCCCTCTGCATATAGGGGCATGGAAATGATAGCTCCCTCAGGGAAATTCTGAATTGCTATACCAATGGCTAGTACTAGCGCTCCCATTAAGGATATGTTCGTTTCTCCAGCTATACCACCGGCGTATACGACTCCTACTGCCATTCCCTCTGGGATGTTATGTAACGCAACCGCAAGTACAAGCATAGTACGCTTACTCAGATTGCTTCTCGGTCCTTCTGACTCTTGGCTTTTTTGATGTAAATGGGGAATGATATGATCTAAAAATAGCAAAAACAAAATCCCCAACCAAAAGCCTACTACAGCAGGGACGAATGCCAGCTTCCCCATAGAATCCGCCTGATTTAAGGATGGTAGTAACAAGCTCCAAATGGAGGCTGCTACCATGACTCCAGCAGCAAACCCTGTTAAAGCACGTTGCAGCTTATCCGGAATAGACTTTTTCACCAAAAATACGCAAGCAGCACCTAGAGTCGTGCCTAGGAAGGGTAATAAGATTCCTTCCATTACTTCAAATGACATTAATACCACCTCTTTAGTTAGTAATCGCTAACGCATAGGTACAGTATATACCATAATTTTCATGTGGTCAACATGATACCCACTGAATTCCCTAGAGTGCTACTGCCTGAAGGTGACTATGATACTGGTTAATTACCTCTACTATATTTGCTCCATTTATGAGCATTTGAATAAAGGTTTCTCTAGCTGATTCAAATACAGAAAACAAATGAATCTTCTCAGGTAACGCCTCGTATACCTTCCAGTACCCAGTATATAGACTATTCTTTCCCTTATTTTTTATAAACCCCTCTACATCTTCTATCGGATATCCTAGAAGTAACCCCATTTCATGTGGAAATTCCTGACCTCCAGTCTTATAGGCCTCATAATGGATCTTAAAAACTGGTAAGATCTTATTCAGTCCACCATTCTCATATCCTTTATCTTTTAGAAATATAATAACTTTCTCTTGTGATAAATATGTGTTCAAAAGACTTTTATCATATAAAAGGAGCATGGTTTTCTGTTCCGTATTAAATAGCATGCAATAAGACAGATTGGTTGCTCCTATTATCTTTTTTACATAATATACATCATCATTCTTAATAATAAGCAGATTTGAAGCCTTTAACCCAGCTATAACAGGGGAACACTGCAATACCATCTGTGTTTCAATATTCCTCAAATCCATTTCTAATAGTAATTTAAAATTCTTTTGATTCATAGTACTCCTTTATGGTTAGTTTAACAAGTCAAAAAGCTGTGTACCATCACGGTACACAGCTTTATACCAATATCATATCCAAACCAATCTGGAAGAATTCATCTAATATAGTACATATTTTCTGTCAGTAACACGAGTAAATGTGATCTGAGTCCCTGTCACGAGCCCTTTTATTAAGGCTTCTCGAATGTCATAATAATTCTTAACCCTACCATTCACTAAGGTCCAGTACACTTCATGAACATCCACTGTTTGCTCCCAAGAAAGCTTCTCCTCAGATTCCTCTATCACTCTATTTACATGATCACAGGGCATGCCATCCAAAAGATAGTCCTGAAGGAATGTGTATACCTCTCTCACCGTTACTTTTTGTTTTAAACCATGAGCCTTGCCAAATTCATAGGCAGTACCCATGATACACCAAAGCCTTTCCTTATTTTCGTCAAGAAGGCTTGTAACTACATAGGCCAACCTACTTTCTACCAGTTTAACCTGTTCCTGAAGCCAACCATGTATATTCGTACAATCGATAATTTCCTCTAGCTTTCCCTGTGGAAGACTACCATAGATACTAGTTACCTGGTCTGATAGACCCATACAGTACTGTTTCTTTGTTGCCTCCTCCAGAATTTTATTAGTCAATTGGTCTTGAAATTGTATTTTGTTAAATAACCAGTGGTGTATAGGTCCTAAGAATTCACTCATTGTTACGTCCTGTTCAAGTTCTTTATAATTTAAGGGTTACACAACTAGTATTTACCAAACAATGAAAATCAATGAGTTATTTTTTCTCTTTCTCTGTCTGGGTGCTCTCCTGACCATCCAATTTGTGGCATAGTGTCGATACGATACATATCCTCTGTAGATATTGCAAAGGTGAAGATATCCTGGTTTTCCTTCATTCTCTCAAAAGAAGAGGATTTAGGAAGAGGAAGTATATTTTTTTGTAGCTCATATCTAAGACAAATCTGAGCTGGTGACACCTGATATTTGTCCGCCAAATTTAAGATAAGTGGATCTTTAAGTACTCTTGCTCTTCCAATTGGACTCCAAGCCTGAACCTGAATGTTATGGTTTTTACAATAGTTCACCGCTGCTTCTTGAGTGTATCCGGGATGAATCTCTAATTGATTGACCATTGGCTTTATAGTATTCGTTTTTAACAACGCCTCAATGTGATGAGGAAGAAAATTACTTAAGCCAATTGCACGTATTCTTCCTTCCTTATATAACTCTTCCATTGCTCTCCAGGTGTCAGCGAGTAGCTCCTCCCATTTCTCATACCCTACCTCTATAATAGGCCAATGTATAAGGTATAAATCTAAATAATCCGTTTGTAGATGATTTAAGGTGCGATGAAAGGCCTCTTTAGTATTGTCATATCCCATTTCTGTTTTCCATACCTTGGAGGTAAGAAAGAATTCTTCTCGTGAAAGTCCACTTTTCTTTATGGCCCAGGCAAGATAGGTCTCCGTCTGATAAAAGGAAGCAGTATCAAATAGACGATACCCAGCATCAATTGCCATCTTAATGACTGCCTCATCATTATCCTCTGCTGCCTTATAGGTGCCATAACCAAGGCAGGGAATCTTTACTCCATTTACTAATGTATAGGTGTCTCTTATAGAATTCATTGGTATTCCTCCTTCAAAAATTATGTTTATTATAACCTAAGTTGACAACTGTCACAATATAAGGGATTTATTTTCTCTTTTACAGGCCATACAGCAAAAATGCATCTCTCAGACACAGGGCTCCAAAACCTAGCGTTTCATTAGGATATACCGTGTAACTACTTAATTTTCTAGTAGAGCTTATGAGGGCTGCCTTTATCTTCTCCCCATAGAGATAGATATCTTTTCCTTGGATTATGCCATATTCCATAAGTAAAGCACAGCTTCCCGTTACAAACGGAGTTGCCATAGAAGTTCCAGACTTCACCACATATCCCCCTCCAGGAGCACAGCTGAGAATATCTACACCCGGAGCAACCAAATCAGGCTTTACCTGTTTGTTTATCGTAAAGCCTCTTCCTGAAAATGGTGCTAAGGAATCGGTGTCACTATCATATGCACCAACACTGATTGCATTAGCAGCTGTTGCCGGAATGGTGAGAGTAGTCTCTACACTTGGAAATAAAAATTTTGTATCTGTGCTAAGTCTGCCTCCTGCAGGTAGCCACATATAGTAGTCCCCCTCTACTATTTCTCTAGGGGTCAACTGAATGGTATAGATTCCTGTAGGCAAAAATCCTGTACTAGAACTTGCTGCAACATAGATTTCTTGATAGATACTGTAGGGACTTGGTTCTCCATAGTAAACATAAAGAGTTACATCTCCAACAGTAAACTCCTGCGACCCTAAGGTTTCATTGACTGGGCCAAGTCTGGTACCTCCAGGTCCAATAAATAGAATTTCTACAGAGTCTACTGGTAGCTTCCATATTTGAAGATTTAGACTTTGCTCCCCTGGCCCTACGGATACCTCTACCTGAGTAACTACTCCTTCCTTTAGGACTCCTTGATGATGCCTTGCTGTATTTCCTTCGTTCCCCGTTCCAACGCATATATTAATTTTACCTAGGGCTGCAACAGAAGATAGAAAGGCCTCTAATAAAGCGGTACCAGAATGGGAGCCATAAGAATTGCCAAAGCTAATGTTGATAGCCATTGGTTGATTTCTCCTAAGGGCAATTTGTACTACATAATTTAACCCCTCCATTAACTGAGCTGTACTTGGAAAAGAATCTCCCACACTTCTTCCAAGCTTCACCACCACAATTTCACTCTGGTAGGCAACCCCTCTATTCACGCCATTACTTGCTCTCCCATTACCTGCCATAATGCCACATACATGAGTCCCATGTCCGGACACATCTACACTTGGCACGAGTTGTAGCTGTCTTTCCCTAGTAGGTTGCTTTAATGCCTCATCTATCTGTTCTCTCGTATAAACAGTTCCACTAAAATAGCCTTCAGGAGGAGTGCCAGCTATGGTTTGATCCCATAATTCTAGAATTCGTGTTGTTCCATCAGCATTCCTAAAATCTGGATGGGCATAGTCCACACCAGAATCAATAATAGCGGTCAATACCCCCTGTCCAGACAAATTATAAGGAGAATTTTGTACGGGATTTATGCATGAAACTGCAATTCCGTCTCTGACTTCAAAGTTTAGAAGCTTTGGTTTTTCAATAAACTCAATTTCCTCAAATCTTTCAAAGGCTGGTATTAGTGGTTCATCAATCACCACAATGGCAAAATTATTAAAGAGCTGTGTAATTTGTATATCTAGCTCATTTGTAATTCGGCTTAGATCTCCGTTGTATTTTACGATAAGCTCCCAACTTTTTGTTGTTGGCTCATACCCCGCATCTAGCTCTATGTTCTCACTTCTAACATCAGCGGGTATATCAAGAGCAAGGTTTAATTGGTTATCTGCTTTTTGACTATTCATGTTTCACTCAACTATGCTTTTTTTACAATATATGAAAGAGAGACATTTCCTATGAAAATGCCTCTCTTAATTGTTCCAAACACTGCTTAAGTATACTTCTTGGAACTGCTATATTCATGCGATAAAATCCATCCTCTTTTTCCCCAAATTGCTTTCCTTCTTGTATCCACACCTTTGCCTGATACATTAGTCTATGATTTATTTCTTCACTAGAAAATCCATATTCTCTAAAATCAAGCCACATTAAATAGGTGCCCTCCATAGGTGTAATCTTAAGCTTTGGCATATATTGGCTAACATATTCCTTCGTGAATTCTACATTCTGCCAAAGGTAATCTACCAATTGGTCCATATAATCTGCCCCACACTCATAAGCAGCCTGACAGGCTACCATACCAAAGATATTCGGTTCATTGTACCCAGATTTTTTAAGTTCCCTAAGAAACTCTCTTCTCAGAGTTTTATTAGCAATTATGGTATTTGCATTCTGCAGCCCAGCCAAATTAAAGGTTTTACTTGAGGAGGTACAGGTTATGGTAAACTCCTCAAATTCTTCTTTCAGAGTAGAGAATACATTATGTCTGTACTTCTTAAAGACAAAATCCATATGTATCTCATCGGACACTAGCACAACCTGATGTTTCTTTAAAATACTACCAAGAGTCAGTAGCTCTTCTTTTGTCCATACTCTTCCTACTGGATTATGAGGACTACAAAGAATGTAGAGCTTAATTTGCTCCTTTACAATCTTAGTCTCAATGTCATGAAAATTAAGTTCGTAACGTTTAGTATCCTCTTGATACACGAGAGGACTTTCCACAATTCTTCTATCGTTATTGACGATAATTTTAAAAAATTGTCCATAGACAGGGGTATTAATCATAACAGCCCCATTTTCTTTCGTAAAAGCGCGAATGGCCACACCAAGCGAAAATACTACACTTGGAGTTATGATAAACCAATCTTTCTTTGTATGATAGGAATGTCTCGTCTCCATCCACTCCATCACACTTTTATAATATTCCTCTAAAGCCATAGTATAACCATACACTGGATGATTGGCACGCCTGATGATCGCCTTAGTGACCTCAGGTAAAACTGGAAAATCCATATCTGCCACCCACATTGGTAGTACATCTTCAGGCTGTCCATAAGCCTTTTTAAAATCAAATTTCAAGCTATTGGTATGGTATCTATTAATAGGGGTATCAAAATTATACCTCAAAGGCATCCCTCCTTACTTATATATAATAGCCCCAGTATGGTACCGGGGCTATCAATGATGTTACTATCATTATTATATGCAACTTATTCAAATAATGCAGTGGATAGATAACGTTCTCCTGTATCAGGTAATAAAACTACAATTCTCTTACCCTTATTCTCTTCTCGTTTTGCTAGCTGCTTTGCTGCTGCAAGAGCGGCTCCTGCTGATATTCCAACTAATAGACCTTCTACTCTAGCTACCTCTCTAGATGCTTCAAAGGCTTCTTCGTTCTCGATTTTTATTATTTCATCTACAATATCAGTATTCATAACCCCAGGAATAAAACCTGCTCCAATTCCTTGAATCTTATGAGGACCTGGTTGCCCACCGCTTAATACAGGAGAAGCTAATGGCTCTACTGCTACAATCTTCACGCCTGGCACCTTAGCCTTTAATACTTCCCCAGTGCCAGTAATAGTTCCACCAGTACCAACACCAGCTACAAAGATATCTACCAATCCGTCGGTATCGCGAAGAATCTCTTCTGCAGTAGTTCTTTTATGAACCTCAGGATTCGCCTTATTCTCAAACTGCTGCAATACAACAGCATTACCAAGTTCCTTTTTTAGCTCTTCTGCCTTTGCAATAGCGCCCTTCATTCCCTGAGCACCAGGAGTTAGTACAATCTCTGCTCCTAACGCTGCCACTATTCTTCTTCTCTCAATACTCATTGTATCTGGCATAGTCAGTATTAACTTTAATCCTTTTGAGGCTGCTACAAAAGCAAGGCCAATTCCTGTATTCCCACTAGTTGGCTCGATCAAAACGGTATCCTGGGTAATCTTACCTTGTTTGATGCCCTCCTCAATCATGTTAAAAGCTATTCTATCCTTCACACTGCCTAATGGGTTGAAGTATTCTAGCTTTGCAACTACCTCTGCTTGTAAATTATTATTTTTTTCAAAATTAGAAAGCTCAAGTAGTGGAGTGTTACCTATTAAATCTGTTAATTTTTTTGCTATCTTTGCCATATTCTCTCATCCTTTCTTTTCACGATCTATAAAATATTCTTTGCTTAAATATAGTACATAATCATTGAATCTGTTTGTCTTGTCTGGTAATCCTGACAGATATCCTTTAACGTTGTGGAGTGAATGTACTCTCCAACCTTTGTATTAATTGGATCCCATACAAGTTCCTTTACTGCTAGACGAAGGGCATCCTGCTCATCTACTTCAAAAATGCTATCATCCACAATACGAAACTCACCTTCTAAGACTGTAACAACCATGTCAACCGTTATGCTTTCCGGCTCCATTGCTAACATATAGCCTCCCTGAAATCCCTTAACGCTTTTTACGAAACCAGCTCTTCTCATTACAGCAAAAACCTGTTCTAGATAATTAAGTGATATCTTCTGTCGTTTGGCAATCTCTGCTAAAGATACCTGACCCTCACAAGAATGAACTGCTAAGTCTACTAAAGCACGAAGTCCATATCGACCTTTGGTTGATACTTTCATCCAAAGCCTCCTCTCAGTAAAAAGCTTACTGTAAGTACAAATTCTCGTTAGTTTTTATAATCCCTACTAACATAATATGTTTTGTATGATTTATTTATACTCCTATTGCTATTTTTTGTCAAGTACTATTTCTTAATATCTTTTTGCTATGTACATTAGAATTTGTCCCGTAATAGCATTTATTTGAATATAATTCACATCATCTAAAAAAATGTTGCCTAATAAAGCTACCTTTGACTTAGAAACTTCATAATAGGTAGCAAAAGTCTCCGAACTCTCATATAATTCTACCACTCGTTTACGTTGCCCTAAAATAATATTATATCGATAAGGAATATTCGGAATCTCCGTTTTACATAACTGTACGGTATAGACAAAATCATTGCAGTCCTTTACATTATTGATTCTCTTCTTTATGATCTCTATAACTTCATTCTGAGATAAAATTGCTTTACCTATCTTTGGTTCTAAATCAGAGATTTCCACTTCGATTTCTTTAAACTTGGTAATTCTCTCAACTGGTATCTTATGAAGGTACTCATACTGGGGCAAATGTGTCCAAGACAGTTTTTTGTAGTCTTTGCTTACAACCACATTTGTATCTTGCTTCTTTGGTTCAATAGAAATGACAGGCAAAGCTTTTGCCTCTGTGTTACCAGATATATCAATCGTATTTTCCATTGTCTTTGATAGCACCAGGGGAAAGAAAATAAAATTAAAAATAAAGACAATGGCCAAACAAAGCCAAATACTTATTGTTCCAGATAAGTATGTTCTACCTTTCATAAGTATTCCCCCTTCTTATATTTGCATCATATTTTTGTTAACTTTCATCTATTACAATAAAATCTTTACTGTTGTTCCAACTAGCACCTTGGATTCTATTAGGATTATTCCTCCATGGATCTCTACTATTCGTTTTACAATACTTAATCCTAGGCCTACACCACCATTTTCTCTCGTCCTTGCTTTATCTAGCTTATAAAATGGTTGCAATACCTTACTTATCTCTTCTTCTGGCATTCCACAACCTTCATCTGATACCTCAAGTACAGTACGATCCTCTTTATAAATCGATACGGTAATCTTACTGCCTTTTTGGGACGCTCTAGCTCCATTTTCCACTAGATTGATTAGTACTGACATCAGTAATTCTTTATCTCCTGTTATGGTATCTAATTTGTGATGTGTGATTAGAGTGATTCCTCTCTCTTCTAAGGACATGTGCATTTGGTTTGATAGCTCTTCAAGTAAAGGTTCTACAACAATATCCTCAATATCTAGCTGGTCAGTGGTAAGATTCGCTAGCTCTAACAACTTTTCTGAGAGCTTAGATAATCTTTTAGCAGAAGCATAAATATAGGTTAATGCCTGCTCTTTTTGCTCTTCACTTAAGTTTGCTTTCATTATTAAGGAGGTATAGCCTAGTATGGAGGTCATTGGAGTCTTCATTTCGTGACCAAGATCATCGATAAAAATCTGTTTACTTAAGGACTGTTTGGTTAATTCCTTTATATTGTCTTCAACAGCCACAGCCATCTGATTAAATACCTCTCCCAGCTCCCCAAACTCATCTCTACGATGTATTTGTACTCTTTCATTGTAATTACCTGCAGCTATTTTAGTAGTACTTGCTACTAGCCCATAGATAGGTTGAGTCAATCTCTTTAACATAAGATAAATTAAGATGCAGAATATAATGACAACACCTACACTAACAAGAGCAAACATTTTAACAAACTCTTGTATGGAAATGTCTACCTCACTAATGTCTCTAACATACACTAAGGTTAGGCTGCCGTACTCTGGTATTCGAGATACAACATAAACATACCTTGTAGCTCCAATCTTCTTACTTTGAGAAATCTGCTCTTCCTCTCCTAATGCAGCCAACCAATCCGTATCACCTACTGTAAGATTACTATACACTGACTCCTTAACCAAATACAATTCTAGGGTGACTAGTTGCTCTTTATAATACTCCGCAAGAGACTCCATAAGAGTATATAAGACGTCATCATATTTTGTATTAGTGGATAATAACTGCTCCACACTGGATACATTAGACTTTATGGCAGAAGCAATAACTGATTGCTCTCTAACGCTATTATTAATCTCTTGTTGTATTGTTTTTTCATATGATTTACTCACTAAAATATAGGCACCGATATCAAAAGTTACGGTATAGAGAATTACTGAACACAAGAATATTTTAATCCAAAATTTCATTACTACACCTCCAAGCGGTACCCATGCTTATATACGGTTTTGATATAGTCCTCCAACTCCAGCTTTTTTCTCAAATTTGTAATATGTACATCTATGGTTCTTGTGTCCCCTAGATAATCATAGCCCCAGGCCAAATCGAGAAGTTTTTCTCTAGATAAGGCTATGTTACGATTCTGAATTAGCGTTTCTAGTAGGGAAAACTCCCTATTCCTTAACTCTACTTCTTTTCCTCTAACCGTAACTGTTCGCTTATCAAGATAGACCTCTGTACTGCCTAGTCTAACTACAGTTTGCTTTTCACCAGTTCTACGTAAAATAGCTTCTACTCTAGCTAGTAGCTCCTCTGTTTCAAATGGTTTTGTTATATAGTCATCTGCTCCTAGTTTTAGTCCTTTCACTCTCTCAACCAGATTTGTCTTTGCCGTCAGAAAGATGACAGGAATAGAACCAAATACCTTTTGCTCCATAAGTTGAAATCCATCCTTACCAGGAAGCATGACATCTAATATAACCAACCCAATTGTTTCATTTTGTAATAACTGGTTCAATGACGTTCCATCATACACCTGTACTACCTCATATCCAACCAGTTGTAGGTTCATAGACACTAAATCATTAATTCCTTTATCGTCCTCAACCACTAATATTTTCAAATAAACCACCTCCCTAGTATTTTAGAACACAGATGTTATCAACTTGTTAATTATAGAGCAATTTTACTGCTACAGTAAAAAAAGCTTTGTCCCTTGTAAATAGGGACAAAGCCTCACTAACTAGAATAATATATTCCTTTCTAAACAGCAACCAACTGAGAAGAAACCTTATTGAATACCTCTACCAAATCCGGGTCAAAGGCATTTCCCGCTTCTTGGTTAATAATTCTTACAGACTCCTCATAACCAAATGCTTTACGATAGGTGGTATCTCTAGTCAGAGCCTCATACACTGTCACAAGTGCAACTATACGAGCCGCCAATGGTATCTTGTGTTTCACGATTCCATAAGGATATCCTTGTCCATCATATCGCTCATGATGGTACATGGCTACATCCATGGCCATTTTTAAATATTCGTTGTTTTGATCCTGCTTATACAATTGGCTTAATGGTTGTACTCCATACGAGGTATGCTGTTTTACTACAGACATCTCTGCACTATCCAATTTGCCAGCCTTCTTTATAATGGTTTCATTCACTGATAGCATGCCAATATCATATAAAGGCGCTACCTTTTCAATGATAACTACAAAGTTATTGTCTACTTCATTTTCAAATTTTGGAACCATTTGCAAGGCGCTAGATATCACCTTCGCATACTTACCCACCTTATCAAGGCGGCTAACACAACAAGAAGAGCTTTTTAACATGGACACAAACGCAGATACTACTCTCTCCTTTTCTGCTCTTTGCACTTCTTCCTTACTATCTAATAATTTCTGTAGCCTGTCATTCTGATATCTTAGACGATCAATAATAAGCTTTGACTGAGTATGATATTTCACTCTCGCAGCTAGCTCCTCTACATCGAAAGGCATAGTAACATAATCTACTGCACCTAATTCGAAGGCCTTCAATTTATAAGAGAGCTTATTGTCCGCCGTCACAAACATAACTGGAATATCTCTATACTTCTGAACACTTTTTAGCTTTTTCAAAAATTCCAAACCAGACATCTCCGGCATGGATACATCTAACATAACAAGATTCGGCCTATGAGTTTCAATCGCTTTTAGTGCTTGTGCTGGTGAAACAACTGGCCTCGCCTTATACCCGATTTGAGTTACCACTTTAGATAACTCAACAAGATTGGATATCACATCATCAAGGATAAGTATGTTTAATGTACTTTGATTGTTATCCTTCTTCACAAGAATCCTCCTTAATCACTATTCAATCCCATCTTTATTGTCTCAAACAATTCCTTTGCTTTTTCTAAATCCTTTCTGCGGCAAGCAAGCTCTAACCGAAATGCACATCTACCTAATTCAGGATTTAGTCCCTCTAGCAAATTTTTAATCTGATGGCTATAGACTTGAGCCCTCTCCCATGACCCAAACTCTATACATAGTGACATTTGACTTAATAAATAATCTAAATTAGGCTCTCTATCACCATTATGAACTGTTGGATTAATAAAATCATGTCGCCTCTCTTTACTACTTTGTTGATTATCTATTGTTTCATTTAACATGTTATCATCATATTTTTCTAAAACCAATTCAAAATAGAATCGGCTTCCCTTTAAGTACTTACTCTCCACCTCCAAAGTGCCACCCATAGCTTCCACAATCCCCTTACAAATTGCTAGGCCTAATCCCGTTCCACCATATTTTCTTGTGATGGAGGCATCTGCCTGAGAAAAGCTTTGGAATAAATACTTCATCTGTTCGTCTTTAATGCCTATCCCTGTATCGCTTACGACGAAAAAAACAGTTACCTTAGATTCTGTCTCTGTCTTACTAACTATCTCAAGTCTCACACTACCCTGCTCTGTGAACTTGATTGCATTACTTAAGAGATTATTAAGTACCTGACCAATCCATTCCTTGTCCCCCAATAAGTAGGCTGGAAGCTTTTGATCTAAACAAACTTCAAAGTTTAACCCCTTATACTGGGCTAAATTCTGATGAATCAAAAGAATTGGTGCGATCCACTCCTGAACTTTAAATATCTCTATGTTAGTCTTTAGTTTACCAGCCGCCAGTTTGGTATAATCTAATACTTGATCTACGATTTTCTCCATGTTCTGGCAACAATTCTTTAGTAAACAAATATCTTCCTTTGATTTTTCTGAAAATCCGTTAGTGTCCATGGTGGTCAATAAGCCTATCATTCCATTAAGTGGTGTCCTTAATTCATGAGTAACATTGGCCATAAATAAATTTTTCACTTCAAAAGCGTGTTCCAACTCATTTGACAAAGATATTATTTTGCTTTGCAATTCCTGTCTCTGTTGTATGTCTGACATTATATAAATACTATAAATATGCTTGTCCCTTATAGTTAAGACTCTCATATTACATGTAAAACAAGTATTATTCTTTCGATATACTATGACCTCTGGCCACTCCTTGTAATACGGAACTTTATTTCCCATATCAAAAGTAAAATCAGACTTAAATAATGAATGAATGGTTAGCTCAGATAGCTCTTGTCCCTCATAACCTAAATGCTGCACTGCTGCAGTATTCCAGTTTACAAGAACTCCCTCTTCACTGACCCAAACTACAATATCTTCCATTCTATGTACAATTTCTTTATAATACTGGTTCCATAATTCTTCAGATTCCAGCTGCATAACTTCCCCTTTTAATATATTTCGCTATGATAATCATATTTCTTCATACATTATTTGTCAATGTTATGTTGCAGTATTTATGAAATTATTGGCTTTCTATCTTTTAACATTTCAAGGAGTTATTTTAACAGAATTGCCATGCCATTTTTTTATGTATGATAAATTATTATTAGCATATATATAGGAGGCTTACTA
>JAEZQN010000069.1 GCA_023441145.1 Bacillota bacterium | reverse complement strand
AGTACACTCATCAATACGCTTACGCCATTGTTCTTGTTTTGTTATCATTGTCATAAAAAATATACCTCCATACATCATTAGTGTTAGAGGTATTATGACATGAAGCGGATGGCACAAGAAGGTGAGGTGTTATTTTACGCTTACATATAAACTAGATGTCTCAAGTATTTATCGGCGTATATATTTATTACCCTCTTTATCATTTTTTTAAATCATGGATACTTATTTATACCTTTAATTCCCCTTGAACCTCCTCTACCATATTTTTACTCTTTATCCTATAAATAATTTTATTCAATTCTTCTTTTACAAATATTACTGTTGGAAATGCTACTGCCGTGTTATGCTTTAAATAATCATAATGTATATTTAATACTTTCTTATCTTCACTCTCATAATATTCATATACAAATTCTTGATCTAACTCATTTAAATATTCCTCTTCCTCACTCACATTAGAATTGAAGGGATACATTGTAGAGTTGATAGTATTATTATCTACAGATGATTTCTTAATTGAACTCCAATAATCCTGGTACAGGATTGTTTTGGAAATACCAAATATCTTTTGTACTGCGTCTTCTTTAATAATATTAAAGTAATTGCTTTCTGGTCTAGGTAATTCATTATGTAGTATTACATCTCCCTTTTTAAACTCTAAAGTAACATCTATATCTTCGTCAAATTTAGTTCCTTCATTTATTACAGCTAGTCGTATACACATATACCGTTCTAATTGCTCTTCAAATGGCTTCCATCCAATTACAAAAAGTATTTTTTCATATAGTTCTATGATAGAATAATATTTTTTCTGTTCATCTGATGTACCTTGCAAATTTGAATCTAAGGAAACAACCGATGTCTTTAAATCCCCTAAGTCAAAAAAAGACTCACTTATGTTAATATCCATAACCTCAGCTAATTTACTAATTATTTCTTCCATATTTTTCGAAATTGCAACTGGCTTGCCTTGAAACATCGAACTTAATCCTATGCTATCTTCAATACTTATTTTCTTACTTGCTACCTTATAGGTTTCAATGTGCGTAAATAACCCTTTGATCTCGTCTTTAACTTGTTTTGTTTTCGCATAAGCTCCTGTATCAAATTTTGATATTACTAATTTATCATCTAATCTATCATTACTTATAGACTTTAATCTTAATTTAGGTTCAATCTTCTCAGTCACTTCCTCAATTTTATCAAGAGTTAAAAAATACTGGGATAGATGTGCTAGAAATAAATCCTTAAATCTTTCCAGACTTGAATATTCAAAATATAGGCCTCTTTCTTTATATCTATCTTTAAATATTTTAATTCGAATATATTGTTCTCCATCTTGCTTTGAAGGAGGAACTGGTATATCTGAAAAATACATAAATACCTGTTTTCCCATTTGTAACATATACTCTATTTCTTCTTCCGTTCCAGAACCATATTTATCAGTCGGTGTTCCAAATCTTGTCCATAATACTGCAATAGCAGCATCACAATCATACACGAATTGCTTATTTAGCAATTGCTGTGGCTTTGCTCCTGATTCAGCATAAGAATCCGTAGACCAATGTTTTACTCTTACTCGTAATCCAAGAGTATCTGTATACATGCTATTAAATTTATTAATAACATCATTAATTATTTTTATTTCTTCTACTACATCTCCTGGACATGAAATTAATAAACTATACTCAACAATTTGTCTTGGCATGATCTTCTCCTATCTTCTTATTGCTATAATCATTTATCATATGTACAATAGTACTTTCAAGTATTTAAGATCCTCTTATTTATTTTCTTCTCTTTCATTTTTGACTTTGAATAGTGAGTACTTATTTGCAGTTATACTCTAAGAAATAACTTTATCTCTTATCCCCAACCACTTACTGTCTCAGTACTTCATCATAAGATAGTTCATTGATAAATATTCTTTTAGGACTAATAGCGGTAATATTAACTCCTTTTTCTCTTTTCTTTTTCTTGGTTATTTCTCCATATGCTATTACAGTTACTTCTCTTAGGGAATTATTTTTAATAAGTTCAACTTTTTCTATGTAACGTCTAAACTCCTCTTCTCCTCTAGAATACTCATTTGAATAAAAAGCTTCTGCAAACATCACATGTAATGTTGTATTAAATTTTGTATTAAAATTTATATATGCATACCCTTTTCCTGATGTTTCTTCGCAAAACTGAACATTATCAATAACACCATAGACTGCAATAGTTCTCCCAATATCATCTGCCGTTATGTAGCTAGCATCTTCATAATTGATGTGCGGACTTCCCTTTCTCTCTTTATGCTCCTCTCCACTACTATTTCCTTCTACTTCGACTTCTATATTGCCATCACCTATGTTTTCTACTTTATTGCTTCCTACCACTGGATCTTTACTTTCATCGGCATTATATTCTTTTTTTAATGATATGGCCTTATTCCTTAGTCTTCTTGCAATCCCATCTTCATCAATATCAATTGCTCTATAAAATGCTTCCAGTTTCTTTCTTCCTATTTTCCCTCTGTATTGAACCGAATATGGGCATCCTTCATCATGTAGCTCCCCCTCTGTTTGTGGCATAATAAAAATGCAGAAAGTTGCAGCGTAAAAATGCATATCTGATGGCATAATAAAAGAGACACTTGTTAACAACCATTAAACCTTGTTATTGTATAAGTGACTAAACTTTTACAAT
>JAEZQN010000060.1 GCA_023441145.1 Bacillota bacterium | reverse complement strand
ACCCAAAGACCAAAAGGAACTCAGGACTGGTATGGTGTTAATATGCACCGACGTACTATTATTGAGTCAAAAGCAAGAAAGCTTTGCAAGTCCTATAACATAAAAGAAATTATAACTCCTGTCTTTGAACATACTGTCCTATTTCAGAGGGGCGTTGGAGAGACTACAGATGTGGTGCAGAAGGAAATGTATACCTTTCAAGATAAAGGGAACCGAAGTGTAACCTTAAAACCAGAGGGAACCGCTGGAGCCATTCGTGCTTATTTGGAAAATAGTTTATTTGCTGAGGCTCAGCCTATCAAATTATTCTATGTAACCCCTGCCTTTCGCTATGAACAGCCGGAAAGTGGACGCCTTCGTCAACATCACCAGTTTGGAGTAGAGTTTGTAGGGAGTAAGAGCCCATTGGCAGAGGTGGAGTTAATTACCCTTATTACTACCTTGATTAAAGAGATTGGCTTAAAGAAGGCAGAGCTTCACATCAATAGTATTGGTTGTTCTAACTGTAGAAAGATCTATAATGACGCTTTAAAAGCCTATTTGGAAGAAAGAAAAGAAGGTCTTTGTCCAACCTGTTTAGAACGTATGGAGAAGAATCCTCTTCGTGTCATTGACTGTAAAGTGCCAGGCTGTAAAGAAATCGTGGACAAAGCTCCAAGAACCATAGAGTATTTGGATGATGAGTGTAAGGAGCATTTTGATGAACTTAAATCTTTACTTACGGAGCTTAATATTCCATATGAGATTGATACAGGTATCGTTCGAGGATTAGACTATTATACAAAGACAGTATTTGAATTTGTAAATGAAGATGGTTTCACCCTATGTGGAGGTGGCCGTTACGATAATCTTGTCCACGAAGTGGATGGGAAGCTAGAAGTTCCATCTGTAGGCTTTGGTATGGGAATTGAGAGAATTCTGTATTTCCTTGACCAAGAAGGTGTAGACTTAGGAGAGGAAGACAAGCCTCAACTTTATGTTGGTATCTTAGGAAAAGGAGCTAAGGCAAAGGCATATCAAATTGTTACCAAACTTCGTAATCAAGGACTGATTGTGGAAACAGATTATATGGATCGAAGTGTAAAGGCTCAGATGAAGTATGCCAATAAGTTAGGGGCAGAAAATACAATTATTTTAGGAGAAGACGAAATTACGTCTAACCAAGTAGTAATTAAGAACATGGAGTCTCATGAAGAGACTACAGTGACAATCGACGAGATAGTAAACTATTTTAAATAAAGGAGAACTTTTAATGGCAGAATCAATGAAAGGCTTGCACAGAAGCCATAGATGTACAGAGGTTACCACTGCTTTAATTGGCAAAGAAGTAACCTTAATGGGATGGGTGCAAAAGAATCGTAATAAAGGTGGACTTGTATTCCTAGATCTTAGAGATCGTTCTGGAATTATGCAGGTAATATTTGAAGAAAGTGAAGTTGCTCCTGAAGTATTTGAAAAAGCAGGACGCTTAAGAAGTGAATTTGTAGTAGCTGTGGTTGGTAAGGTTGTTGCCCGTTCTGGTGCTACTAATGAGAATTTGGCTACTGGCGCTATTGAAGTACGTGCAACTGAGCTTCGTATCTTATCTGAATCAGAGACACCACCTTTTCCAATTGAGGAAAACAGTAAGACTAAGGATGAATTACGCTTAAAATATCGTTATTTAGACCTTAGAAGACCTGATCTACAAAAGAATATAATGATACGTAGTCAGGTTTGTACCTTAGTAAGACAGTTCCTATCTGAGGAAGGCTTTCTTGAGATTGAAACCCCAATCTTAAATAAAAGTACCCCAGAGGGAGCGAGAGATTACCTAGTACCAAGTCGTGTACACCCAGGTAATTTCTATGCCCTGCCACAGTCTCCTCAACTTTTTAAACAGCTATTGATGTGCTCTGGATTTGACCGTTACTTCCAGATTGCAAAATGCTTTAGAGATGAGGATTTACGTGCAGACCGTCAGCCAGAGTTTACACAAATCGACATGGAGTTGTCCTTTGTAGATGTAAATGATGTTATTGATGTAAATGAGCGTTTGATTCAGCGTGTATTTAAAGATATTATGAATATAGAAATTAGTCTTCCAATTGAAAGAATGCCTTATAAGGAAGCAATGGAGCGTTTTGGATCTGATAAGCCAGATACAAGGTTTGGTATGGAGCTTAAAAATGTATCCGAAGTAGTAAAAAATTGTGGCTTCTCAGTATTTACAGGAGCACTAGCAAATGGTGGCTCTGTAAGAGGTATCAATGCTACTGGACAGGCTACAATGCCACGTAAGAAGATAGATGCCTTAGTAGATTATGCGAAGGATTTTGGTGCCAAAGGTCTTGCTTACCTAGCAATCAACGAAGATGGCACATACAAATCTTCTTTTGCAAAGTTTGTGACAGAGGAAGAGTTAGCTGCTTTAGTAGATGCTATGGAAGGTAAACCAGGAGATTTACTTCTTTTTGCAGCAGATGAAGACGATACCGTGTTTGCAGTATTAGGTAACCTTCGTTTAGAAATTGCTAGACAGCTTGAATTACTCAATAAAGATGAATATAAATTTTTATGGGTTACTGAGTTCCCATTACTAGAGTATTCCAAAGAGCAAGAGAGATATGTAGCAATGCATCATCCATTTACTATGCCAATGGAAGAAGACCTACAGTATCTTGATACTGCACCTGAAAAGGTTCGTGCAAAGGCCTATGACATTGTATTAAATGGAACTGAAATCGGTGGCGGAAGTGTTCGTATCTTCCAAAATGATATTCAAGAGAAGATGTTTGAAGTATTAGGATTTACTCATGAGCAGGCTTATGAACAGTTTGGATTCCTTCTTAATGCATTTAAATATGGAGTACCACCTCATGCAGGCTTAGCTTATGGTTTGGATCGTTTAATTATGCTTATGACTAAGGAGGATTCTATCCGTGATGTAATGGCGTTTCCAAAGGTTAAGGATGCGTCTTGTCTGTTGACAGATTGTCCTAATGTTGTAGATCCAAAACAATTAGAGGAATTAGAGATTGCTCTAGTGAAGAAAGCAGAAGTAAATAAATAAAGTAAGTAGACAGCTTAGATAACCGAAACAGGATATTTAAGCTGTCCTTTTATATATGGAAGGAGAGACATAGTGTACTTAGAGATTATAATAGGGGTATATTTAATCCTAATGAATATTGTTGGTTTTATCATTATGGGGGTAGATAAAAGAAAGGCCATAAAGCATCAATATCGTATACCAGAAAAAACCTTGTTTGTTGTTGCTATTTTTGGGGGGAGCTTGGGAGGTTTTCTGGGAATGGAGCTATTTCGACATAAAACAAAGCATATGAAGTTTGTAATAGGATTTCCAGCAATTTTCCTAATTCAGACTGTAATTTTTATGTATATTATGGCAAAATAAATAATGTTTGACAGTTTATATAAAAAATGGTATTATTGTATTGTTGTTA
>JAEZQN010000016.1 GCA_023441145.1 Bacillota bacterium | reverse complement strand
CAAGAATCTTATGACTGGAGAGCAGGCTTTATGCTATTCTAGAATACGAAAGGAAGGTAATGGTGACTTTCGAAGAACAGAAAGGCAGAGGACTGTATTACAAGCTATTTTCAAAAAAGCCAAAACCCTTTCTTTGACGGAACTTTTTGATATGATGAAAACAGTAATGCCTTACATCTCTACTGATCTAGAAAATGAGGAGATCATTAGTTATATGAAGACTGTGGTTATGATGGGTTCTACAGAGTTGAATCAATTTAGAGTTCCAGTGGATGATACTTTCACAGACGAGACTATTCGCGGGATGAAGGTTCTGGTGCCAGATATCGAAACCAATGCTAGTCTTTTGTATGATTTTATTTACAATAAAGAATAATAAGTGTTAGTAAAATAAAGGTTGTCAAATAGTAATACGTACTGTATAAACGTATTACTATTTGGCAATCTTCCTTTATTTTGGGGGGTTTTTCACTAGTAAAAGTAATTGACACAAAGTAAGCAGTTTGTATAATAAAAATATATGGCAATATATGTAAATATATTGATTTGCTTAAGGAGAGCTAAGATGAGAAAAATGAAACGAGTATTTCAGGTAAGTATATGCTTTGCTTTGACATTAGCAATGCTATTAACTACAGGCCCTGGAATAACTACCAAAGCTTTTGACAAAGAGAAGGACAGCAACATTACAGTACATATCTATGAAGTGCCAGATAAGCATAAAGTACCAGCTTCTTATGCAGTAATTGATAGCCTAAAGATTGTGAATCCTTTGAATCCTAAACAGGTTACTGAGGTTTCCGGAACGGTATCTAAGGAAGGTACGATTACTTTTACTTTGGGATGTAATTACAATCTTTTTTTAAGCGCCCGTATTACTTATGGTGGAAAAACCATAGATATCACGCCAACATTTCCTGTAGGACGTGTACAGCAGGTAAAAAACGATATCTATTTGTGGGTGGATCCTCTTCCATGTTTCACTGTTACCTATGTGGATCCAGATGGTCAAACCATTGATACCAAGAAAGTAAAGTATGGTACAGTCCTTGGGGATAGTGATGTTCCGGCACTTCCAGAACATACTGCACAATACAGCTACAGCTGGGACACTCCTCCAGTTGGTGCGAAGATTATAAAAGATACTACATTTACTCAGATAAGAACAATTAAACAATATACCGTTACTTTTTTATATTTAAATGGCACCAGTGATGTGAAGCAATATAACTATGGTACTGTTCTGCAACAAGATAATATACCACAATTGACTTTAAATGATACACAGTATACCTATCGTTGGGATAGAGAGCCTCTAGGTGCTCTTGTGGAAGAAGATTTAGTTTTTACAGAGCAGAGGACTGCAGTTCCAACAGCCGAGCCAACAGTAGAACCAACTGTAGAACCTACAGTGGAGCCAACAGTAGAACCAACTGTAGAACCTACAGTGCAACCAACTATAACGCCAACCATTACTCCTACCCCTATTGTGACTACTATCCCTGAGCCATCCACTCCTGCTAATCCTACATCGTCACCTGAATTACCACAGACAGGTACAATAGCGCCTGATTATTTTTACATATTAGGTCTTGGATTAGTAGTGCTAGGTTTGGCTATATTAATTATTAAAAACAAACGTCGTGCTTAAGAGAGAGACGTTAACTTAACAGTGAATTAGTAGACTCCGGTTACTTAGTTGAAGCCGGAGTCTTTAGTTTATTGAGTATGCAGAGGGGTAAAATATAACTATATATTATAAGAAAGAGTAGTTTTCTATAGATTTGGTTATGCCTACCATAACTAATTTATATATTTGACAAAATGTGCTTTGCTTGACAAACAAAACCAGTATTGATACAATACTTACAATCATATAAGTAATGAGATAGCGAAAGGGTGCCCCCATTACAGCCTTGTGATGGTAGGCGCTTTTGTTACATAGGGAGGGCATGTTATGAGGAAAATGGTACTATCTATTCTTGTAGATAATACTTCAGGTGTTCTTAGTCGCGTGGCTGGACTGTTTAGTAGAAGAGGGTATAACATTGACAGCCTTACTGTTGGTGAGACGGAAAACAATACTTTTTCCCGCATGACGGTTGTGGCAAATGGTGATGATAATATTCTAGATCAGATTATCAAGCAATTAGCAAAACTTGAGGATGTCAAAGAGATTAAAGAGTTAAAGGATCAGGAAAGTGTATGTAGGGAGCTAGTACTTGTTAAGGTGGCTGCAACTCAGGAAGATAGACAAGCCGTAATTGCTGTAGCAGGAATATTTAGAGCCAATATCGTCGATGTGGCTAAGGATTCTCTCATGGTTGAGCTTACTGGTAACCAAGCAAAGATTGATGCCTTTATTGATCTTTTAGAAGGATTTACGATTCGCGAGTTAGTTCGCACGGGTATTACTGGGCTCCCAAGAGGTTCTGGTGATATCGCGGATTACATAGATTAGTGACCCCCCTTTAGATTTCCTTATACTTATAGGTAATACAAAGGAGAACATAAATATCATATTTGTTATAGGAGGATTCAATTATGTCAAAGATTTATTATCAAGAAGATTGTAATTTGGCTTTATTAGAAGGAAAGACGATAGCAGTAATAGGTTATGGTAGCCAAGGACATGCCCATGCATTGAATGCAAAAGAGTCAGGTTGTCATGTTATTATTGGTCTTTACGAAGGAAGTAAGTCCTGGGCGAAGGCTGTGGCACAGGGATTTGAAGTATATACAGCTGCTGAAGCTGCTAAGAAAGCTGATATCATCATGATTCTTATTAATGATGAGAGACAGGCTGCTTTATACAAGGAAGATATTGCACCAAATCTTGAAGAAGGCAATATGTTAATGTTCGCTCACGGTTTTGCAATTAATTTCAATCAGATAGTTCCTCCAGCTAATGTGGATGTTACAATGATTGCTCCTAAGGGACCTGGTCATACTGTAAGAAGTGAATATCAAGCAGGCAAGGGTGTTCCTTGTTTAATCGCAGTAGAACAAGACGCTACTGGTAATGCGAAGGAATTAGCATTGGCTTACTCTTTAGCAATTGGTGGAGCAAGAGCAGGTGTTCTTGAGACTACCTTCCGTGTTGAAACTGAGACAGATTTATTCGGTGAGCAGGCTGTACTTTGTGGCGGTGTTTGTGCTTTAATGCAGGCTGGTTACGAGACTCTTGTTGAAGCTGGATATGCTCCTGAGAATGCATATTTTGAATGTATTCATGAGATGAAGTTAATCGTAGATTTAATCAATCAATCCGGTTTTGCGGGAATGAGATATTCCATTTCTAATACTGCAGAGTTTGGTGATTACGTTACTGGACCTAAGATTATTACGGAAGAAACTAAGAAGGCTATGAAGAAGGTTCTTGCTGATATTCAGGATGGTACTTTTGCACAGCAGTTCTTAACTGATATGAATTCCTGTAACATGGCACATTTCAAATCAATGAGAAGAAATGCTGCTGAACATCCATGTGAAGAAGTAGGCGAAGAACTTCGTAAGCTTTATAGCTGGAATAAAGAAGAAGATAAGTTAATTAACAACTAATCAATCCGTAAGGGTTAAGAGATAGGATAGTAAGAGCCAAAAAGGTGATATTTGTCGACCTTTTTGGCTCTTAGTTTTTATTACCAAGGGTGTGCTACGACTTCCTATTGATACCAGAAGTTTATGTATTCACTGCATGTAGAATAACCTGGGTTGTAAAGACATTGTCCTTTAAAGAAAAGGAATATAGTCCTTGATATTTGTCCGTAAGATAGGCAATGCTTTTCGAACCATACCCATGGCCAGCTCTAGAAGACAAAGGAA